>CBETWC010000093.1:0-6870 GCA_965539925.1 uncultured bacterium | reverse complement strand
GGTAGTCATGGAACGGTTGATCTGAGCGCCACGATGAAGCCATCGGGCTCATGGACCTGGTGATCAAGGACCTGGCATGTACCTTTGAGGACTGGTCGTCGAACGCGGCGGCACCGTAGTTGCCGATGTGCGGGGCCGTGAGAACAACAACCTGTCCTGTGTAGGAAGGATCGGTGATGATCTCCTGGTAGCCGGTCATCGCCGTGTTGAACACAACTTCACCGATCGCCGTACCACCAACGCCAACGGCCCTTCCACGGAAGACGGCGCCATCCGCTGTGACCAGCAACCCCTGCTTCATTGCACACCCGTATGGGTGATCGCCCCACGGAAGATCGTTGTCTTTACGCGCCCTGTCAGCCGCTTGCCGAGGTACGGAGCATTCGCAGACTTGGAGAGCGATGACGTCGGCGTCCACGCCTCCATCGGATCGAAGACAACGATGTTGGCGACATCACCAACCTTCAATGGCCTGCCGTGCATGTCGAAGCCTCCGATCTCGGCTGGTCGCACCGACATCCGGTTGAAAAATGTTGACTGGTCGAGTTGAACCACTTGGTTCACCACCGCCGCCGCCCATTCCAGACCGATGACGCCGTTGGCCGCTTCTTCGAATGGAACGTCTTTCTCCTTGGATGAGTGGGGTGCGTGATCAGTTCCGACGACATCGACGACGCCACTTCTCAGAGCGTCAACCAGGGCCTCTCTGTCCCCGGGCTCGCGCAACGGAGGCATCATCTTGAACCTCGGATCCTGCGATACAACATCTTCGTGGTCAAACATGAGGTGATGGGGAGTCGCCTCAGCGGTGACATCGAGGCCCTCCTCCTTCGCCTCGGCAACCAGTGCAACACCGCCGGCGGTCGAGAGATGTTGGATGTGATACCTGACACCGGTGAGGCGCGCGAGCGCGATATCCCTCGCAATGACGACGTCGTCCGCCTCCCTCGGTATGCCGCTCACTCCGAGTCTGGATGAGACGCTTCCTTCGTGCATGCAACCGGTCCCACTCAGGTCCCCGTCGACTGCGTGTTGAGAGATCACGCCGCCACGCTCGGCGACGAACTCCATGGCGATGCGCAGCAGGCTCGCGTTTCGTACGGAGTCGCCATCGTCGCTGAAGATCCGGACACCCGCGTCCCACAGTTCCTCGAGGTGCGCCAGTTCCTTGCCCTTGCGCCCGATCGTGAGACAACCAGCCGAGGCAATGTCGACCTTCCCACCTCTTCTGCCTTCTTCGATGACCCAAAGCGCCAGAGATCCCGTGTCGATCGCCGGCACCGTGTTCGGCATGGCCACGAGCGCTGTGTAGCCGCCCGCGGCTCCAGCGGCGCTGCCGGATGCGATGTCCTCTTTCCACTCCTGGCCCGGTTCACGCAGGTGCGTGTGGACATCGACGAAGCCGGGGCCGACCCACGCTCCGTTGCATTCGATGGTCGTCTTCGCCTCTCCGAGATCGCCGCCAACGGCTGCGATGAGTCCCCCGTCGATGGCGACATCAACATTCCTAATGCCCTCTGCGGTGAGGACCGATCCACCCTTGAGCACGATGTCAGGCATCCTGGCCTCCACTGTCGATCCAAACGCCTTCCTCACCGTCGATCTCGTCGAAGCGCACGGACACACGCTCAGATACCGCTGTGGGAATGTTCTTGCCAACGAAATCGGGCCGGATCGGGAGCTGTCGGTGACCTCGATCGACCACGACCGCAAGCTGCACTGCCCCGGGTCTGCCCAGGTCAACGAGTGCATCGAGAGCCGCCCGCATCGTGCGGCCCGTGTGGAGCACATCGTCCGCGACGACAACGGTCTTGCCAGTGATGTCTTCGGGCAGTGCGGTCGGACGGGTCCTCGTCCTGGGCCTTGAATCCAAGTCGTCTCGGTACATGGCTATGTCGAGGCATCCGGCCGTGATGTCACGGCCGACGATGTCCGTGAGCGCGAGAGCGATCCGATCGGCGAAGGGCTTCCCTCTCGTTGGTATCCCGACAAGAACCACATCGGACGTCCCATCGTTGCGTTCAACGATCTCATGGGCGATACGTCTGATCAGCCTTCGGAGATCCTCGTCGGTGAGCACTCTTCGCATCAGGTGTCCCTAGACACAAGAAAGCCGCACGCCTCGGCGTACGGCATCGTGGACATGTGCATCGTCTCCATCCTTTCCGGCCTCACAGGACCGGGTTAAAGGTTTCGCAGACTGTATCAGGTCTGAGATATCAGGCGTCAGGTATCAGGCGTCAGGTCGGAAGCGGATCCGGCAGCCGCCACAGCGCTCAAGACGCCGTTGATGAACGACCCGCTCTTGGCTGTTGAGAATCTCTTGGCAAGCTCAACGGCCTCAGAGATCACAATGGCGATCGAGAGATCCGAATTCTGAAGCTCGTAGACGCCCAGTCTGAGGATGTTGCGGTCCACGACGGGCATCCGCTCAATGCGCCACTTTGTGGACGATTCAGTGATCACTTCGTCGATCTGCTCTCTGTTCGACCATGTCCCCTCGGCGAGATCCGCCGAGCGCTGTGACATCCTGGTGATGTCGATCTCCTCCAGGCCCCGCGAATCAGCGGCGTAGAGTGCACCGAGAGCCTGTTCCCGGGTTTCGGCCTGTTTCACGACACACGCGTGATGTAGCTACCAGTGCGCGTGTCGACCTTGAGCACATCGCCCTGATCGACGAACAGTGGTGCCTGCACGACACGCCCGGTCGACAGGGTCACGGGCTTGGTAGCTCCTGAGACTCGGTCGCCCTTGACCCCTGGCTCTGCGAAGGTGACCTCGAGTTCAACAGATGCTGGAAGTTCGATATCCACAGGGGTGCCCTCGAACATCGCAATGCGAACGACCATGCCATCAGGCATGAAGTCGGCTGCTTCCCCAACGAGTTCGGCTGAAACGGGGAATTGCTCGAACGTCTCGCCGTCCATGAAGTTGAAACCCATGTCGTCGCGATAGAGGAACGTGAAATCGCGACGATCGATGGTTGCCTTGGGGAGGTTCTCTCCGGCTCGGTACGTCCTGTCGATAACGGCGCCGGTTCGGACGTTCTTCAGCTTCATGCGCACGAAGGCCTTGCCCTTGCCGGGTTTGACATGCTGGTACTCGACCACGGAGAACAACCCCTCGGGGAGGTTCAGCGCCATTCCTGGCTTCACATCATTGGTCGAGATCATCGTTCGTAGTCCTCCATGGCGGGATGGGCGCCCTCAATTGATGCCTATCCCCTCGAATGCAGCCCGTACGGTAGCGTCGTCCGCGCGTACCAGCTCAGGCATGCCGAAGTCCCTGAGAAGAACCATCCGCAGGCCTTCGGCGTCGCGTTTCTTGTCGAAGGCCATCATCTTCCTCAGTTCAGCCGCGTCGAGGTCAGGCGCAGCGATCGGCAGGCCCACACTCGCAAGCACCGACCGTTGGCGCTCCTCCCCTCCGAATCCGAACACCGCCTCAGAAGCCGCTCCCGCCGCGACCGTGCCGATCGAAACGCTCTCTGCGTGACTCCGACCGGTCACCGTCTCTATCGCGTGGCCGACAGTATGGCCGTAGTTCAGGATCGCCCTTCTACCGCGCTCGTGGAAGTCATCGTTCACAACTGCCACCTTGACGGCAGCCGATCGATTGACTACTTCCTCCAGATCGACGTCGAGACCATCCCTCTCGTACGCCTCAACGATCTCCATGTCGTCGATGAAACCGGTCTTGAGGGCTTCAGCGGCTCCGTCGCGCTTGAGGCGTCCCGGAAGCTGATCGAGGATGTCGATGTCGATGAACACGGCTTCAGGGTGCGAGAACACTCCGGCGAGGTTCTTGCCGTCGACGTTCACTCCCGTCTTGCCGCCAATGGCGGCGTCCACGGCGCCGATCAGCGTTGTCGCCACGTACATCACCGGCACGCCACGCAGGTAGGTTCCGCCGGCGAATCCGGCAACATCCGTCAGTGCACCGCCTCCGACTCCGAGTACGAGGTCATCGCGGGTGAATCGGCTCTCATTCAGGAATCGGTACACATCCTCGACCACAGCGAGGCGCTTGGCATCCTCCCCGTCTGGCAGAGTTTTGCGGGTGACCACCATGCCTTCATCAGCAAGGAAGCTCGCATAGGTCTCAGCAAGGCTGCTCGTCGCAGGTTGGCACAGGATCGCGACTCGCTTGCGTGGCCTTGACGTGACGACGTCGGCGATGACTTCGTTCATTCCCCGACCAACGATGATCGTCGAAACCGGTTCCTCCGCCTTCCAGATCACATGTCGACGCACGCTGCCACCTCCATTGCAATCTCGTCCGGTACCCGGCCGACGGTCGATACGACGTGTTGGGCAACATTGTTGTAGACATCAATGCGTTCGGCGAGGATACGTTCGATCGACTCCTTGGTCTCCAACAACGGACGGTCGCCGTCGGTCTGTACGCGCTCAGCAATCGTGGTGGCATCGACGTCAAGAAGAACGATTGTCCCTGAACGCTCCATGATTGCGACGTTGTCACGAGACAGAATCGACCCGCCCCCTGAGGCGATCACCGCGTTCTCTTGTGCCGCGGCATCAGCAATAGCTGCTGATTCTGCTGCACGGAAGGTCGCCTCTGACTCTTCGAAGAGCTCAGGGATCGTCTTGCCTGAGGCCATCATCACCGCAGTGTCGGTGTCGATGAAGGGCCTGTCGAGGATTCGGGCAGCGAGCACACCAACGGTGGTCTTCCCTGATCCCATCATGCCAATGAGCCAGATGTGTCCCATGTCAGAACTCTGCCACCCTGGCCTTGTAGGAGTCGAGAGACGCGACGAGATCCGAAACGGTGTCTCCACCGAACTTCCTCATCAGTTCGTTTGCCAGAACGTAGGCGACCATCTGTTCAGCGACAACGCCGGCAGCAGGCACTGCACAAACATCACTTCGCTCACGAAATGCCGAAGCGGACTCTTTCGTGTCGACATCGACTGTCTCGAGCGCACGCATCAACGTCGCGATCGGCTTCATTGCAGCCTTGACGCGCAGCACCTCGCCAGTCGTCATGCCGCCTTCCAGCCCACCGGCACGATTCGTCCGCCTGCCGTAGGTGTCCCCGTCCATGACGATCTCGTCATGCGCTGCGGATCCGCGTGACGCCGCTTGAGTGAGGCCATCGCCGATCTCGACGGCTTTGATTGCTTGGATCGACATCAGAGCGCCAGCCAGAAGGCCATCAAGCTTTCGGTCCCAATGCACATGACTTCCCAGACCCGGCGGCAGGCCGTAAACGAGAACCTCGACGACACCGCCGACGGTGTCCCTGTCCTTCTGTGCGGCTTCGATTTCAGCTTTCATCGCCTTTTCTGATGCAACATCAAAGGCACGAACCTCGGATTCGTCTATCGCTGTGAGGTCGGCGGGTGTGGGAAGCGGACCTTCGGAGGCTGAGACGGACCCGATCGCGACCACATGGCTCATCACCGTGACTCCGACTTCCGCCAGCAGCTGCTTGGCCAGATAACCAACAACAGTCCGGGCAGCCGTTTCTCGTGCCGACGCCCTCTCAAGGATGTCTCGTGCGTCGTGCGTGTCGTACTTCTGCATGCCTACGAGGTCCGCGTGCCCCGGACGTGGTTTCGATTCCGGTTTGTCCGACTCGCCAGCCCCGACCGACATCTCCTCGCGCCATTTGTCCCATTCGGTGTTTCGAATCAACACAGTCACGGGCCCGCCGAGGGTCTTCGCGAAGCGGACGCCTCCGAGGATCTCCAACTCGTCGCGCTCGAGGCGCATCCTCGGGCCCCGACCGAACCCGAGACGGCGACGTGCAAGCTCGTCCGCTATCCCTTCCTCGGTGACTGTCAGGCCCGCAGGCAACCCTTCGACTGTCGCCACGAGCCCCGGGCCGTGGGATTCGCCTGATGTGAGAAACCTAAGCATGGAGATGCAGCCTAGGGGTGCGTCGAGGGACCGTCATCTGAGGTACCAGTCGATGACGCTCTGTCCGAAGAAGATGGCGATGATCCCCGCCGTCGTCATGAACGGTCCAAAGGGGATAGCGTCCTTGCGGCCGGACTTGCGGGTCAGCAACAGGAACGCCGCGACGCCTCCGCCGAGGAGAAACGACCCGATTCCGGCGACAAGCACATGTCCGAGGCTCAGGTAGCCGGTGAACGCACCGATCAGGTAGGCGAGCTTCACATCTCCGAAACCGAGACCGCCCCTCACGATGAGCGCAAGGACGAGCATCACAGCGAAGTACGCCACTCCCCCGATTGCAGCATCGATCAGCTTTCCGGCAGATCGGTCAGGGAGATGACCCGCTGTCAGCAGGACAAGGCCGACGACGGTCGCGGGTCCGAGGATTCGGTTGGGAATCAGTTTCGTATCGAGATCAGTGACCGTGAGCAGGATCATCGCCCACAGGAACACGAGATACGCAGGCAGCTGCCAGAGGCTCGGTGCCACGAGCGGAAGCGCTGCTGACAGCGCCACGGTCGTCAGGAGTACGACTCCGTTGGTCTTGCGCTGTGCGTGTTTGTGCTGCTTGCACGACAGGAGCATCGGACCCAACGCGGTGCCGCACTGATCACACACGGGCCCATACCAGCGGTCAGCCAACTCCTGGCGATGTGCATCCGCCTCGGCAACGATCGATCTGGCCGCGACGACACCCAGCAACCCAGCAACAACAACGGCAATCCACATCGTCGAGAGCATACGACGTTCCCCCTCCGAGTCACGTCCTCCCTGAAGGGAGGACGGAAGAGCAACGATGCCGCTGTTCAGGAGGGAGTGCGAGCCTGTGAACCCGGTACGGCAAGACATCCAGCGTTCATCGTTCAGCGTCTTGCGTTTGTCGAGGGGTTACTGGTGG
Source organism: uncultured bacterium (assembly GCA_965539925.1). Classification (GTDB taxonomy): domain Bacteria; phylum Actinomycetota; class Acidimicrobiia; order Spongiisociales; family UBA5794; genus B3-G11. The sequence goes on along the minus strand of CBETWC010000093.1, from coordinate 48 downwards.
CGTGCCGCTTGAGGCTCGCAGGCTCGCACCCCCTCCTCGCTCGCTGCG
>CBETWC010000092.1:0-6875 GCA_965539925.1 uncultured bacterium | reverse complement strand
CTCGCACCCCCTCCTCGCTCGCTGCGCTCGCGTGTCCTCCCTGAAGGGAGGACGCTGTGTTTCACGTGAAACATCTATGGCTGGGGCTTCCGATAGCATGTTTCACGTGAAACATCTATGACAGACGAAGAGAGACTCCATCAGATAGCCGAGTGGCTTGAGGTTGACTGGACCAGTGACCAGACCGCATCGTTGCTGCGTTATCAGGACTGGCTCCTCGAGGAAGCCATGGTCGCGGGCGGGATCGGGCCGGCAGAGGCACCGAGGCTCTTCGATCGCCATATTGCAGACTCCCTTGTGTTTCTTGGGCTGATGGGCGCCGAAACGTCAACACTCATCGACGTTGGGTCGGGTGTGGGGCTGCCAGCAATCCCGATCGCCATAGTCCGCCCGGATATCGCCGTGGCGATTGTGGACCGATCGGAGCGCCGCACTCGGCTTGCCAGGAGGGCCCTTCGCATCCTTGGCCTTCAGAATGTCGACGTCCGTACGGCCGATGTGTCGGGAGTGAATGATACTTTCGATGTTGTCACTTTCCGGGCCGCACTCCGCCTGGAGCCAGCAACGGCCGCCTTCCAACGCCTTGCAGCGGAGGGAGGAACCGGCATCTACGCCTGGAGCCGGAGGGAACAACCCAAATCACCACCTGAAGCCCCGCTTGGCACTATCTTCAGTCTTGTATCCAAAGGTTCGCATCTACTTGACTCACCTGCGTGGTTCCTGAGGATGCAACGAAACCGATCAACATAGGAGTGAGTACGCGATGTCCGCAGCCACGGTAGTCGCCATTGCCAACCAGAAGGGCGGCGTTGGCAAGTCGACAACGGCCATAAACCTCGGTGCAGGGCTTGCGTTCCAGGGAGAACGCATCCTGATCATCGATCTGGATCCCCAGGGAAACACGAGTTCGGGACTCGGGATCGACCGATCGACGATAGAGATGTCGACCTACGACGTGCTCGTGGACGGCGCAGCAATCGCTGATGTCCTGGAACCCACGTCGGTGAAGGGCCTCCACGTAGTCCCAGCAACGATAGAGCTTGCAGGAGCCGAGATCGAGTTGGTTTCGATGTTCTCACGTGAACAGAAGCTGAACCAGTCCCTGCAGGCGATCGGCGAGGAGTACGATTTCGTGCTCATCGATTGCCCGCCCTCCCTCGGCCTCCTCACGATCAACGGCCTGTCGGCAGCCGACGAGGTGCTCATACCCATCCAATGTGAGTACTACGCGCTCGAAGGCGTCAGTCAACTGACGCGCAACATTGAATTGGTCACAGGAAGCCTTAACCCTGAACTCACGATAGAGGGTGTGGTGCTTACGATGTTCGACGGGAGGACGACCCTTGCCGCGGACGTGGTTGAGCAGGTTCGGAGCCACTTCGGCGAGACAGCGTACAGAACCGTGATCCCGAGAACGGTCCGATTGTCCGAGGCGCCCTCGTACGGGGAACCGATAGAAGCATACGACGATATGTCGAGGGGAGCGATCGCTTACAGAGAGCTCTCCCGCGAATTCAGGAGGCGCCATGGCCGCACGTAAGAGCGGACTGGGAAGAGGGCTTGATGCCCTGATCCCCCAAGAACACCCGCATGCTGGGTTCGCACACGTTCCCATCGACTCAATATCGCCCAATCCCGACCAACCACGCAGCGATTTCGACCAGGCGGCTCTTGACGCCCTCGCCGCTTCGATCGGCGAGATCGGTGTGCTGCAACCGATCCTTGTCCGCTCGATCGGGGACAGCTACGTGCTTGTCGCCGGCGAACGCCGTCTCAGGGCGGCGAAACAGGCTGGTCTTGGGACGATTCCTGCCGTGATCAGGGAGGAGACGGATGAGCGCACGAACCTCACCGAGGCGCTCGTCGAGAACCTTCAGCGTGAGGACCTCAATCCTCTCGAGGAGGCTGCCGCCTTCAAGGAGTTACTGGAAGAATATGGAATGACTCACGATGAGGTGTCACTCCACGTGGGGAGAAGCCGGTCTGCCGTGACGAACACGGTCAGACTCCTGCAGCTTCCGATGAAGATCCAGGCGATGCTGGTGACAAGAGAGCTATCTGCAGGGCATGCGCGAGCGCTTCTCGGATCTGAGGATGAGGCATATGCCATTCATATCGCCCAGCGTGCTGTCGCTGAGGGTTGGACGGTCCGAAGGGTAGAGGAAGCCATCAGGCTCAGGGCCACCCAGGGAGCAACGTCGAGTACGCGCTCGAGGAAGATCCGCCCGGCGGCCATCATCGAACTCGAGGAGCGGTTGCAGGACCGGTTGGAGACCAAGGTGCGTATCGATTACCGGGGCAAGGGTGGGAAGATCACGATCAAATACTCGTCCCCCGAAGATCTCGAGCGAATCTACCGCCACCTCTTCGATCCAGAGGTTTGACGAGCCGGGTTCAGTCCCCGTAGAGGCTTGCGAGGGCGTTGGCCACCACGCGCCCGGTCCTTCGGTTGATGGATCGGAGTGCCACGATGACGGCGGGTGAGCGCGTCTCCTTGAGCATCGGCAACGTCTTGCCGCGTCGCTCAACGCCGAGACGATCAGCCATGAGCGACGCGATCTCGCGACCTCCCTCTGAGCTGGAGAGCGACGATTCGAAGAAGTAGACACCCTCACTCTCCTCACCAACGCGCAAGAAACCAACAACGACATCTGCCTTGAGCCTGTTCGCCTTCTGTGCACGAAGGCCTGCGGATGGTTCCGTGTCGATGCTTCGGCTGATCACAGGAGATGCCCCCAGGAGCGAGAGAGCAGAGAAGGCTGCTGTTGCAGCCGCCCAGGCCTCCTCCTTCTCTGTGTCATCCCTGCATTCCGGGTCGAGATAGATGAGTTGGCCTGCAATGCTCGAGGGAAGATCGGCAAGCCACTCGCGCTCCCTCACTGCCTCGCGCCCGTGTTTCTGGGTTGCCATCTCGATGAGCCGGAGCTCACTGCTCACGATCTGGCCGGAAATTCCATCTTCTGCCAGTCCACGGTTGTGTTGGAAGTCAAGAAGGCCGGCGAGTGTGTCCGGTCCGAAGATGCCATCGACCTTGCCGGTGTCGAACCCGAGCGAATTGAGTCGTGCCTGCAGGCTCGAGACATCGTCGCCACGCATCATCGGAACTCGGCGATAGAGAAGACGATCACCAAGGTCGTATCCGGCATCGACGAGCGCTCGCCAGGTCTCAGGCCCGACGATCCCGTCCACCGGTAGGCCTCTGTCTGTCTGGAAACCTGTGACGGCTACGAACGTCCCGTCCTCGAACACACCGGGTTCATCGGGGAGAACCGAGTGGTCGAGAGCTGAGAGCCGGTCCTGTACATCGCGTACCGGCTCTCCTCGGTCGCCTTTGTGATAGAGCCTCACGAACCCGATCGTGCCAGATTCGCGTCAGTTAAGAAAGTCAGACAACTCAGAAGTGAGCTGTCTCTTGCTGCGAGCCCCAACCAATCGGCGCTTCTCCTCGCCGCCCTGGAACACGATGAGCGTCGGAATACTCATGACGCCGTAGGAACTCATGGTCGCGGGGTTTTCATCGACGTTGAGTTTCGCGACCGTCAGTTTTCCGGCGTTCTCTCCCCCGATTTCATCGAGGGGTCCGTCCATGATCTTGCATGGACCGCACCACTCGGCCCAGAAATCGACGAGTGTCGGGGTGTTGGATGCAATCACCGACGCGAAATCTGCGTCCGTGACCGTAGTTGTGTTCTGACCCATGGTGTCTCCCATCTGAGTTCCGTGTTGGGTTAGGTCTGGTCGTGGAGCCAGCGCTGAGCGTCAAGCGCCGCTTGACATCCCATGCCGGCAGCCGTGACTGCCTGACGGTAGATCTTGTCCGTGACATCCCCTGCGGCGAAGACACCAACGACAGATGTCTTTGTGGTTCCCGGTTCCGTGAGGAGATAGCCGGTCTCATCGAGGTCGAGCTGATCACTGAACACCTTCGTGTTTGGTGTATGCCCGATGGCGATGAATATGCCCTCGGCAGCGAAGTCGGTTACCTCGTCGGTCTTGACGTTGCGGATCTTTCCACCGGTCACCAAGGAGTCACCAACGACCTCATCGAGGACGGAGTCCCACAAGACGTCGATCTTGGGATGCTCCAGGACACGGTCGGACATGATCGGGGAAGCCCTGAACTCGTCACGACGGTGGACAACGGTCACCTTGGAGGCGAACTTTGTCAGGAACAGTGCCTCTTCGAGTGCAGTGTCACCCCCGCCTATGACGAGGATTTCCTTGTCCCTGAAGAAGAAGCCGTCACATGTGGCACATGCCGATACACCGTAGCCGCGTAGCCGCTCTTCACCTTCGACGCCGAGCCACCGAGCGGAGGCGCCTGTCGAGATGATGACGGTCTCAGATGTGTACGTGTCCTTGCCCACAGAGACCTTGAATGGCCTCTCCGAGAAGTCGACTTCTGTGACGTCCGAGCTGATGATCCGGGTACCGAAGCGTTCGGCCTGCTTGCGCATCTGCTCCATCAAGTCGGGACCCATGACTCCATCAGGGAATCCGGGGTAGTTCTCGACATCAGTGGTGATCATGAGCTGTCCGCCGCGCTCCATGCCTTCGATCATGAGGGGTTCGAGGTCGGCGCGGGCTGCGTAGATCGCGGCTGTGAGGCCCGCGGGACCAGAGCCGATGATGAGGACCTTCTCGGTCATTGGGTTACTCCTGTTGCGATGGTCTGTCTTGGGGATAACGCCGTGACCAGACAAAGGCTCCCACGAGGATCAGGATTAGGCCCACCACGGCGTATGCAGTTTCCGTACCGATCAGCGTTCCGAGTGCACGGAATATTCCCACGAGGAGCCAGATGATCGCGGTCGCGCCGACCACGACCAGGATGAGGCCGACTGCTGCCCATGTGATGGCTACTGCGGCACGATCGACGGAGAGTTCGCGGATCTTGGTGGCGACCTGTTCAAGGCCGTCCGCGACGCGGGCGGAAACGGATGAATTCTGCTCAGACATGGTCCGCACAGACTAGCGCCCGTCGTGGAGGTTCAGCCTTGGTTGGCGTGAGCAACCAGGGAGCAGTCATCGAGCACGAAGCTGAGACCATCCTCTATGCCTGAGCCAAAGTCGAATCCGATATGGACGATTGTTGCTTCGTCGTCGACGTCGGCACCGATGACGAGGATCTCGATGATCCCATCAGGAAGTTCGGTGTCGAGATCATTGATGCACGAAATGACCTGGTCGGAATCCAGGTCGATGGTGGTATTGAACCTGAGTCCTTCAAGCTGGCGGGTGACGGCATCGGGGCTATCAGCGCCGTCGGCTTGGTTCAGGAGGTCGTCGAGGTCGACGGAATCCGTCTCGTACACAGAGAAGCTGGTCTCATCGAGAAGACTTTCTTCTTCACCAAGTGTCGACTCCGTTGCGCTCTCCGTGGTGGGCGCTACCTCCAGCGAGTCGCTCTGGCTCTTGAGCTCGGCACTGGCGACTCCGATTGGGCCGGACGAATCGTTGGCGCCCGTACCGGGGAGGATCACGATCGCGGTCACAACCGCGGCGGCTGTGACCAGTCCGAAGGCAGGTGCCCACCATGGAGTCTTTTTCTTGGATGTTTGTGGTGTTGCCGCCGAGTCAGACACGAGTCCGAGTTGCTCGACCAGATTCATGTGGAGTTCGGAACGCTCTGCGGCGGTCATCTGTGGGTGATCAGCCGATTGGAGGAAGGTGAGTGCTGCCATCTGTTGCGCGTACTCTGCTGCGAGTTCAGGATCTGATTCGATGCGCGCGATGGCATCCTCAGCATCTGTGGTGCTGAGGCGCCCTTCTGCAAGCGCAGCGATGAGATCTCGATCCTGGTCGTTCATCATTCTCCAATGTCACCTGTTGGATGCTCAGACGGTGGTCTGAGGTTCCCAAGACTTTCGGCAAGTTGTTTCCGTGCTCGGAAGAGCCTGCTCTTGATCGTTCCTGTCGGGACTTCGAGGGTATCGCTGGCCTGTTCTAGCGACATGCCCTGGAGATCGACGAGCACGACAGCCGCCCTGAATTCAGGATTGAGCTGCTGGAGTGCCGCTTCGATATTGGGGCGTACCTCAACCGCGTCGAAGGGATCTGTGGCTTGAGGATCCGCCGGGTCGTAGGACTCAGGGAGTTGGTCGGCCCTCTTGCGCTTCTCCCTGCGGAGGTGGTCGTAGCAGGTGTTGACCGTGACCCGGTAAAGCCACGTTGAGAACGCCGCCTGCGCCTTGTATCGGTCTGCCTTCCGAAACACGGTCAGGAACGTGTCCTGGGTTGCATCGAGCGCAGCTTCGCGATTTCGCAGCATGCGAAGGCAGATGGCGAACACACGGTCCTCGTGTGCTTCCATCAACTCGTTGAACGCATCGATGTCCCCCTTGAGGTACTGGTCGATGAGCTCGATATCTCGATCGGCGCGGTCAGTCATGTGACAGCTGACGGTAGTCAGATGTCAGTTGTCAGCTATCCGTCAGCAGCTATCAGTTGTCAGTTCTGTCCTCGTGTCTGGTATCTGTGCACTATGAGGGAATTCCGGAAGCTTCAGGTTTGGGACCGATCGATAGATCTCGTTGACGATTGCTACCGCGCGACAGAATCATTCCCCACGACTGAGCGGTACTCGCTCACGAGTCAGATGAGGAGAGCAGCACTCTCCGTCCCGAGCAACATCGCTGAGGGGAGTGGACGCGACACACCACGCGAGTTCATTCGTTTCCTACGAATTGCCTATGGATCATCGTGCGAACTCGAAACACAGGCTCGAGCGGCTACCCGACTTGGCTATGGATCGGAGCCCGACGTGCAGCACATCGTCACCGAATGCGAACACTTGCGCCGGATGCTGTACTCGCTGATCCAGCACATAAGAACTGACACGCAGTAGCTGTGCTGGCTGCCGGTTGCCGACCGCT
>CBETWC010000091.1:0-6892 GCA_965539925.1 uncultured bacterium | reverse complement strand
TGTGCATTGAGACATCGACGTGCACAATCAGGTGCATGCCACACACGCGAAGCGGCATCGTTGAGGGACCGGGACATCAGATCTTGGCTCTGTGGTGCCACCCCCGATCGCTGTCAACTGCGTTCGAACGGATGATGATCGAGCGCGGCGATATCACCGTGATCCATGAGCGGTTTCTGTACCTCTACTACGTCGTGCAGCATCCCGAGCTTGTCATCGCCCAACAACTCGACGTCGTCGAACCGTGGATGCGGAGCAGCTTTGACGACATTGTCGGTGAGATCGAGGTGGAGGCGGGAACCCGACGGGTCTTCTTCAAGGACATGGCCGTGCACGTCCACAATCCGATGGGATACCACGCGGATGAGGAGTTCCTCGGCAGGTTCTCGAACGCCTTCCTGATCCGTGATCCTGAGGTTGCGATTCTGTCGCACCTGAAACAGAATCCGGAGATGGTCTTCGAGGAGGTCGGCTACGACGCCCAGGCAGCTCTCTTCGAGAAGGTCTCCCAGATGATCGGCCACACACCACCGGTGATCGATGCTGGCGATCTGGAGGCTGACCCCGTGGGAATCATTCGGGCTTACTGCGCTGCAATGGGACTCCCGTTTGTCGAATCCTCGCTGCGGTGGGATGCAGAAGCTCCCGCCCAACTCTCAGAGGGTGATCCCTGGCACGCTGATTTGTTCACCACAACGGGGTTTGAATCTGCGGTCGAAAGATTCGATCCGGCGTTGAGACGTCATCCCCGCTTTGAGGAATATAGGGAACGCTCGATGCCCTTTTACGAGACGATGCATGCCAGTCGGATCAAGCCAAACGAGTCGGCGAGCCGATAGCTCCCCACTAGCCTTGGCCCGTCGGGTCCTGTTTCGCTGCAAGGAGACTTCATGACGGTGGTTGTAGACGGTTCGCCGCTCACAGTTGACGACGTAATCGCCGTGGCCCTGGGCCACGCTCGGGCAGTACCGGGTGATGATCTGGATTCGCGGATGGAACCCGCCCGGGCGCTCGTCGAGCGAGTAGTTGCCGATGACGAAGCGGTCTATGGGATCACGACGGGTTTCGGAGCATTGGCGAACACCAGGGTGCACGCTGACCAGGCCACGGAACTGCAGTACGACCTTCTCCGATCCCACGCAGCAGGCGTCGGGTCCTACATCGAACCTGAGATCGTGAGGGCCATGCTGTTGTGCAGGGCTCGCACGCTTGCCCAAGGACACTCGGGGGTTCGTCCGGAGATCGTCCGCTACCTACTGGCGATGCTGGACGCGAACATCCTTCCTGCCGTGCCGTCACAAGGATCCGTAGGGGCATCAGGAGACCTTGCTCCGTTCGCCCATCTGACGTTGCCGATCATCGGGGAGGGAGAGATCCTCATCGACGGCGAAGCAGTCCCCGCCGGTCCCGTCCTCGAAGCTGCAGGGATTGAACCACTCGAACTCCTCCCGAAGGAGGGACTCAGCCTCCTCAACGGCACAGAGGGCATGCTTGCCCACGGATGCCTTGCGGTCCACAGGGCTCGCCAGTTGGTCGACGCAACCGACGCTGCCACGGCGTTGAGCGTCGAGGCGCTGATGGGGTCCTCGCGCCCATTCGAGGAGCGCATCCAAGCTCTGAGACCCCACCCGGGTCAGGCAGCTTCGGCAGCGCGGATCCGTGGGCTTCTCGTGGGATCAGCCATCGACGCATCGCACCATGACGACTTCGCCCACAAGGTGCAGGATGCGTACAGCCTCCGCTGTGCCCCTCAGGTCCACGGTGCCGTGCGCGATACGATTGATCACGCAGCGGCGGTGTTCAACCGAGAGCTCGGCGCGGTTGTTGACAACCCGATCGTCTTTCCCGACACCGGCGAGGTCGTCTCGGGAGGCAATTTCCACGGCCAGCCCCTGGCGTTCGTTCTCGACTTCCTGGCGATCGCGATCACCGAACTCGGGTCGATTTCTGAACGACGCATCGATCGCCTCCTCGACCCCGACCGTTCCTCCGGCCTGACTCCGTTCCTTGCAACGAACCCGGGCGTGTCCTCCGGCTACATGATCACCCAGTACACGGCGGCGGCAATCGTGGCGGAGAACAGGGTGTTGTCACACCCAGCGTCCGTCGAATCGATCCCTACGTCGGGAATGCAGGAGGACCACGTGTCGATGGGCTGGGGTGCTGCGCGCAAACTCAATGTGGTGCTCACCAATACTGCGCGGGTCATCGCCGTTGAGCTGATGTGCGCCGCCCAGGGCATGGAGCAACGACCGATGGATCCCGCGCCCGGCACACAGAAAGTTCATGACGCTGTCCGTTCCGTGTGCCCTCCATTGGTGGAGGACCGGCCACCGGGACCCGACATCACGAAGATCACCGCGCTCATCGAAGCTGGTGCCTTCAACGCCGACGAGGAGGTCTGATGCCAGATTCGATGAACCCAGCATTTGCCTATGGAACCGGTCCGCGGACGTTCCGTGCCCCCCGTGGCACGGAACTCAACACCAAGGGGTGGCTCCAGGAGGCGGTGCTCAGGTCGCTGCTGAACAACCTCGATCCCGAGGTGGCCGAGATCCCTGAGGAACTCGTGGTCTACGGAGGTCGGGGCAAGGCGGCACGCAACTGGGAGTCGTTCGATGCAATAGTGCAGTCCCTCACGGAACTCGAATCCGACGAGACCCTGCTCATACAGTCGGGCAAACCCGTTGGACGGTTCAGAACCCATGAGATGGCGCCGAGGGTGCTGATCGCCAACTCGAATCTGGTCCCCGACTGGGCGACATGGCAACACTTCTGGGATCTCGAAGACGCCGGCCTGATGATGTACGGTCAGATGACCGCTGGCTCGTGGATCTACATCGGTACCCAGGGGATCCTTCAGGGCACGTATCAGACCTTCATCGCGATCGCAGAGAAGCTTTTCGGCGGGACGCTCAAGGGCACGCTCACGCTGACCGCCGGTCTGGGTGGAATGGGAGGCGCGCAGCCACTGGCGATCACCATGAGCGAAGGTGTCTGCCTCGCCGTTGATGTGGATCCCGAGCGGATTCAGAAGCGACTCGACAAACGATATGTGGATGAGCTCGCTCCAGATCTCGATGCAGCAGTGCAACGAGCGCTTGAGGCGAAAGCTCGCGGTGAAGCCGTGTCGATCGCCGTTGTCGGTAACGCCGCAGAGGTGTTCCCCGAACTGCTCGCTCGCGGCATTGATGTCGACATCGTCACGGACCAGACATCTGCCCACGATCCTCTCAACGGGTACGTGCCCGCAGGGATGACACTCATCGAAGCCGATGCGTTGCGCTCGGAGGAACCGCACGAATACATCGCCAAGGCAAGGGAGTCGATGGCCACACATTGTGAGGCCATGGTTGGCTTCCAGGACGCGGGAGCGGAGGTCTTCGACTACGGCAACAACCTGCGTGGAGAAGCGGTCGAGGGTGGCTTCGAGAACGCATTCGCGTACCCGGGGTTCGTGCCGGCGTACATCAGGGACCTGTTCTGTGAAGGTCTGGGCCCGTTCCGATGGATTGCACTGTCAGGGGACCCGGCCGACATCAGTGCAACCGACGATGCGCTCCGCGAGTTGTTCCCCGACAACGCACCGCTGATGAGGTGGCTCGACATGGCGGAAGAGCGTGTCGAGTTCCAGGGGCTTCCTGCACGCATCTGCTGGCTCGGATATGGAGAACGGCACAGGGCTGGCCTGGCGTTCAACGAGCTCGTGCGGTCCGGAAAGGTCTCGGCACCGATCGTGATCGGAAGGGACCATCTCGACTCAGGATCGGTTGCCTCGCCGTACCGCGAGACCGAGGCGATGGCAGATGGCTCCGACGCCGTGGCCGACTGGCCGATCCTCAATGCTCTTCTCAATACTGCGTCCGGTGCGGCGTGGGTAGCGGTCCATCATGGAGGGGGAGTGGGTATCGGCAAGTCGATCCATGCCGGAGCCCAAGTTGTTGCAGATGGCACCGATGAAGCAGCTCTGCGTATTGAGAGGGTGCTTACCAACGATCCAGGGATGGGCGTCATCCGACATGCCGACGCCGGCTACGACCGTGCCATCGAAGTTGCCGAAGAACGCGGCGTGGCGATTCCCATGAGGAGACAACCATGAGCCTTGTGATCACGGACATCGGCCAGCTCGTCACCAACGACGACACGCACGGCGGACTGCTCGGCATCATCGATGACGCCGCCGTGGCAATCCAGGGCGGCACCGTCATGTGGGTTGGCCCAGAACGAGATCTGCCCGACGAGTACCGCGAGACGGACATGCACAGTGCGTGTGGTTCTGCCGTGCTCCCAGGGTTCGTCGATGCCCACACGCACGCCGTGTTCGCAGGCGACCGATCGCACGAGTTCGCCATGCGTCTCGAAGGTGCAACCTATGAGGAGCTCCAGGCAGCGGGTGGAGGCATCTACTCGACGGTGAGAGCCACGCGGGCAGCGTCCCTCGACGAGTTGGTCACGGTGTCCCTTCCCCGTATTGCCCGCATGCTCGCTGGCGGAACCACCACGATCGAGGTGAAGACCGGCTACGGACTCGATGTCGAGACCGAGGTCAAGATGCTCGATGCCATCGATGAGATCTGCAACGTGTTGCCCATCGACACAATCCCCACGTACCTCGGGGGTCACGTCGTGGCACCCGAGTACACCGATGACCGGGGTGCATACGTGGATCTCGTGGTTGGCGACATGCTGGACGCCGTGGCGGACCGGGTCGCGTACGTCGACGTGTTCTGCGACGACGCAGCATTCACGGTCAGCGAAACCCGCAGGATCACTGATGCGGCAGGTGAGCGGAACCTCGATGTCCGTCTGCACGCCGATCAGCTCTCCCACAGCGGTGGAACAGCGCTCGCTGCTGAGATCGGAGCGATCGCAGTGGATCATCTGGACCATGCCACCGATGCAGACCTTGCCGCCCTCGCGGATGTTGGGACTGTTGCGGTGCTGTTGCCTGGTGTCTCCTACTCGATGCGAGAACCCGCCCCGGACGGGCGCAGGGTGTGGGATGCCGGCGTGACGGTCGCCATCGCAACCGACTGCAATCCCGGTACTGCCTACGTGGAGACGATGCCCTTCATCATCTCGTTGGCAGCTGTCACAGCGGGACTGACGCCGGCCGAGGCGGTATGGGCTGCAACGCGCGGTGGTGCCCTTGCGTTGGGTTTGCACGACCGCGGGATGCTCGCTGCCGGCAAACTCGCTGACCTCGTCTTCCTCGATGCACCCACGTATGAACATCTCGTGTATCGACCGGACGGAGACCTCGTCAGCCAGGTCGTCAAGCGCGGCAGGATCCTGTAGGAGTGTCGCTGTGACCCAGAAGCATTTCTTCTCCGGAGAGCACCCGATTCGTTTCGCCCACCGCGGCAGCAGGGAGCTGTGGCCGGAGAACACATGGTTCGCGTTCGATCGTGCTGTTGAGGATCTCGGATATCGGTATGTCGAAACCGATATCCGGATCACGGTGGATGGGATCGTGGTTGTGGTCCACGATGAAACACTTGAAAGGTGTACCAACGGGGTCGGTCGGGTGGACGAGTGGCGGTGGGAGGATCTGCAGCACCTCGATGCCGCGTACACGTTCTCGCCCGATGGCGAGTCGTTCCCCCTCAGGGGGACAGGCGTCGGTATCCCCCGCCTGGATGACACCTTCGATCGTTACCCGGACCTCTTCTTGAACATCGATCTCAAAGCCAAGGGAAGTGAGTGGGCCGTTGCTGAGATCATCCGGAAGAAGGGGAGAGAGGACACCGTGCTCATCGGGGGCTTCTCCGACAAACGGGTCGCAAGATTCAGGCGAATCACGAAGGGAAGAGTCGCCACTTCAGCCGGACCGCGAGACGCGATCGCCATGTACGCGGCATCAAGGCTCGGACGGAGCGCTCGTTCCCGAGTTGATGCGTATCAACTGCCGTACAAGACAAAGGGTGTCTCGGTCGACAGCAAGTTGGTCGATGCGGTACATGAGGCGGGGAAGCAGATCCATTTCTGGACGGTCGACGAGAAGTCCGAGATGGAGAGACTCCTCGATCTCGGCGCAGACGGGATCGTCACCGACCGGCCGGATCTGCTCAACGAGGTCATGGAGGCGCGCGGCGATGCAGAAGGGTGAACCCATCGGCGAGATCGTTCGTCTCCAGGTGCAACGCGTCCCTATCAAGGTCAAAGGAGCGGGTTACACGCCCGAGGAGATCCTCCCGATCGAGCGTGCTTCGGTTGATGCCTGGGGGATGCTTGGGTGGCACGATGGCGCATGGGTTGTCGATGCCCACAACAAGGCGCATCCTTCGCGCCGGGGAGGCGGGCGTCGTCCACTGTCGATCGCGTTCACCGGCCACTACGCCGCAATGGCCGAACGATTCGGGGACGCTCCCGTCGGAATCGCGGGAGAGAACATCATCGTGGATGGGCCTGCACTCTGGCTCAGTGATCTCGGCGAAGGGCTGTTCGTGGAGACGTCAGATGGCCCTCTCCTCCTTGAACGCCCGAGAGTTGCCGCCCCATGCGCCGAATTCACCAGCTACCTGCTCGGCCTCGAAGAAGTCGCTCCCATGGCAGAGATCAAAGACGCCCTCTCTGATCTCCACGACGGCCGCCGCGGCTTCATCGTCGCAGCGGACCATCAGTCGAACCCAATCGAGGTACGCGTCGGCGATAAGGCGTTTGCGATCCGCAGTACGTAGAAGACACGCGGATAGGGGCGACGGATCGTCCTCCCTTCAGGGAGGACACGCGAGCGCAGCGAGCGAGGAGGGGGTGCGAGCCTGCGAGCTTCAGGCGGCACGCCACTGAGCACCGCCAGAGGACCGAAAGAATTGGGATGGATTGTGGTCGCGGGGATCGTGCCGTACCGGGCTCGCAGGCTCGCACCCCCTCCTGAACATCGACTTCGTCG
>CBETWC010000090.1:0-6989 GCA_965539925.1 uncultured bacterium | reverse complement strand
AGGAGAACCTCGAGAAGTGGGACTGGGAACAGGAACTCAGGTGACGTCCGGCGTTCTGCGGAATCGCTGGCTCGGCCGCGTCTCATACGAAGAGGCCTGGGACCTACAAAGTGCGATCTGGGAGGGTCGAACGACGGGTAGGACCACCGATGACTACCTGCTCCTCCTTGAGCACCCACACACGTACACCGTGGGGCGGAATGGAGATGGTTCCAATCTGACGATTCCGGCGGATGCGCTCGCGGGCATAGGTGCGAAGATCATCGACGTTGATCGCGGTGGGGACATCACCTACCACGGACCGGGCCAGCTCGTTGGGTATCCCATCGTTTCGGTTCCCAGGGTCGAGGATGGTTTCGACGTCGTCGGTCACGTCCGCCGCATTGAGCAGGTACTCATTGCAACGCTCGCCGACCTCGGCGTTGAAGCATGGACGGAGTCCGGGCTCACGGGTGTCTGGACCCACATGGGGAAGGTCGCAGCCATCGGTGTGCGAGTGTCGCGAGGTGTGGCAACCCACGGTTTCGCCATCAACGTCGACCCGCAGATGGAGTACTTCTCCAACATCGTGCCCTGCGGAATCTCCGATCGTCCCGTTGCTTCGCTCTCTGCGATACTCAATCGTCCCGTCTCGATCGAGGAGGTCGTCGGAGCATTGCTGCCACACGTCTCTGATCTATCGGGCTACGCCGATTCCGAGACGCAGCTCGGTGCATTCGCCAGGGGAACGGCCAAGCGGAGTTTCGAAGTTGATCGGATGGTCGACGATGGCGTCTTCAGCCCGAGGCCTTTGGACGAAGTGCCTGTGATGGTGCACGGCCTTCTGGCAGGGGAGCCTGAGAAGCCGAAGTGGATGAAGGTCCGCGTCGACATGAGCGACCCGAAGTTCATGGAACTCAAGAAACTCAACCGCGAACTCGGTCTCAACACGGTGTGTGAAGAGGCCGGCTGTCCGAACATCTACGAGTGCTGGTCCTCGGGGACCTCGACGCTGATGCTGCTCGGCGACACCTGTACGCGTGCCTGCTCGTTCTGTGATGTGAACACGGGCAAGCCGGGCGAGGTCGATGAGGACGAGCCGGTACGTGCAGCCGAGGCCATTGCCAGCATGAGCTTGAACCATGCAGTCCTCACCTCAGTCAATCGTGATGATCTGCCCGACGGCGGCGCAACCATCTTTGCTCGTACGATCAACGAGATCCATGAGCGGCTGCCCGACTGCGATGTTGAGGTCCTGATTCCAGACTTCAAGGGCGACACAGAGCCTCTCGACATCGTGATGGGCGCCAAGCCTGCCGTACTCAATCACAACACCGAGACGGTGCTCAGGCTCCAGCGCGAGATCCGTACGGCTGCGAACTATGCAAGGTCGTTGACTCTTCTGGCTCGTGCAAAGTGGTCGAATCCCTCTGGCACGGTCAAGTCCGGACTCATCGTTGGTATGGGCGAGACAGACGACGAGATCGTCGGCGCACTTGCTGACCTGAACGCCGTGGGCGTCGATGTTGTGACGATCGGCCAGTATCTGAGACCCACAGCGAGGCATCGACGGATCGACAGGTATGTACACCCCGATGTCTTTGATGATTACAAGGCGTCCGGCGAGGCCTTTGGCATCAGCCACGTGGAATCTGGTCCGCTGGTGCGTTCCTCGTATCACGCCCGCGAAGCACTCGAGGCTGCGCTGTGAGTGAGTACGCAACTCGGATGGCCTCGGCACAGGACCTCATGCGTGCTCGCGGTATCGATGCTCTCTGTCTCTCCGTTGGCTCAGATCTTCCCTATCTGACCGGCTACAAGGCAATGCCGTTGGAGCGGCTCACGATGCTCGTGCTGCCCACCGAGGGCGACGCGACACTTGTTGTTCCCGGTCTCGAAGCACCGAGGGTCGAGGCTGACGATGTCCCCATGGCGGTGCTGGGGTGGGGCGAACTCGAGGATCCGATCGCGATCGTTGATGGCCACCTTGGCAGTGCTGCGAACGTGCTCATCGGGGATGAAACATGGTCGCGATTCCTCGTCGACCTCCAGAGCGCGGATACGAACCGCTCGTTCGCGAAGGCGTCGGATCTCATGGCGGTACTTCGCATGCGGAAGTCGCCTGCTGAGATCAGCAAGCTGCGGTCCGCCGCGGCAACCGTCGATGGCGTTGTCGGGCAGCTCGAAGAGGTGCGCTTCTCCGGCCGAACCGAACGCGACGTCGCAAGGGAACTCACCGAGCGCACGCTTGCGGACGGGCACGAGACCATGGAATTCTGGATCGTCGCATCGGGTCCGAACGGCGCCTCGCCGCATCACGAGCCGGGAGCCAGGATCATCGAGCACGGCGATGCGGTAGTTGTCGACTTCGGCGGCCATGAGCGTGGCTACGGGTCGGACACGACGCGCATGTTCGTGGTGGGCGAAGCGCCGTACGGTTTCGATGCGGCCTATGAGGTGCTGCGTCGTGCCCAAGCAGCGGCTGTCGACCATGTGAGGCCTGGCGTGACTGCGGAATCGGTCGATGCAGCAGCGAGAGACATCATCGCCGAGGCCGGATACGGCGATCTGTTCATCCACCGCACGGGCCACGGAATCGGGATGGACACCCATGAACATCCGTACATCGTCGAAGGCAACAGGCAGGTCCTAGAACTCGGCATGGCCTTCTCGATCGAGCCGGGTATCTACAACCCGGGGGAGTGGGGGATGCGTATCGAGGACATCGTCACGGTTACCGAGAAGGGCGTCGAACGCCTGAACTGCACCGGCCGCCACTACCGGGTGGTCGAGTAGCCGCTACTGTCATCCCATGGACGTCAGCATCACCAAACTCGCACACGCATGTCTGCTCGTTGAGACGAATGGCAGGCGAGTACTTCTCGACCCGGGGATCTTCACCTGGCAGGACGAGCGATTCGACCTCTCGATGGTCGAAGGCGTCGATAGGATCCTCATCACGCATGAGCATGCCGATCACGTCAACACGGATCTCGTGCGTGGCGTACTCGAACGCTCCAACAACGCCGAGGTCGAGACCACGGCGTCGCTCCAACGGATCCTCGCCGACCAGGGCATCGAATCGGTGACCGATGGCACGCCGCAGTTCGCTGCACCCCACGAACGCATCCCGATTGGTCCAGGACCACAGAACACCGGATTCCACGTAGAAGGGGTGCTCTCGCACCCTGGTGACAGCCACAGCTTCGTCGAGACGATGCCGATCCTCGCGATGCCTTTCGCAGCGCCCTGGGGCTCTCTCGTCGATGGGGTCGACCGGACGCGTCTCGTCGGACCGAAGCATGTGATCCCCATCCACGACTGGATGCTGTCAGAGGGCGGAAAGGACTTCATGTACGGTCTCGCCATGGCAGGTCTCGCCGAAGATGACATCGAGCTGGTGTACCTCAAGGACTTCGAAAGCACAACGCTGAGCGTGTAACGGTCCGTTGCCTTGACTCTTGATTCTTGGCTCTCCCCCCAACGGTACCCTGCCGTTTCGAGGAGGTTCGATGACCAGACCAGTGGAACAGCAGGCGGCGGACACGATCCGAGTTCTCTCGGTTGACGCCATCCAAAAGGCGAATTCGGGACACCCGGGGATGCCGATGGGGATGGCGGACATCGCCGTCGTACTGTGGTCCAAGTACCTGAAGGTTGATCCGAGTAATCCGACATGGCCGGACAGGGACCGCTTCGTGCTCTCCAACGGCCACGGGTCGATGCTTCTGTACAGCCTCCTGCACCTCTCCGGTTTCCCCCTCACGATGGATGACATCGAGGCATTTCGCCAGTGGGGGTCCGAGACCGCGGGACATCCTGAGTATGCACCTGAACTTGGCATCGAGACCACCACGGGTCCTCTCGGGCAGGGATTCGGGACCGCCGTTGGTATGGCAATCGCGGAGGAACACCTCCGTGCAGTTCACGGCGAGGACCTCACCAACCACCACACCTACGCGTTCTGCGGTGATGGCGACCTCATGGAGGGCGTTTCGTCCGAGGCCGCCTCACTTGCCGGCCATCTCGGACTCGGCCGCCTTGTCGTCTTCTACGACGACAACTCGATCACCATCGATGGATCGACCGACCTGTCGTTCTCCGAGAGTGTTCCCGGTCGCTTCGATGCTTACGGCTGGCAGACGATCACGATCGACGGCCACAACAGGGACGCAATTGCGTCCGCCATCGATGAAGCACTGGCCGACGATGGCAGGCCCACGCTCATTTCGTGCAAGACGCACATTGGCTTCGGCGCACCGACGAAACAGGACACATCTTCATCCCACGGATCGCCGCTTGGCCCGGACGAGATCACAGGCTTCAAGGAGTCGATCGATTGGGACCTTCCGGACTTCACTGCACCGGACGTTGTGTACGAACTCTTTGCTGATGCAATGCAGAGGGGTATTGCGGCCCGGGGTGCCTGGGACGGCCGCTATCGAGCGATCGCTCAGGACGATGCCGACAGGGCAGCAGGCTGGGACGCCATCTGGGACCCTGCACCTGTTCGTCTTGACGCCCCTCATGCAGTGGCAGGATCAGCCGTCGCGACGCGAAATCTCAGCGAGAGCGTCATCCAGCAGCTTGCAACGATTCGACCCGATGTCATGTCCGGATCCGCCGACCTGGCACCGTCGAACAACACGCTGATTGCTGACTCCACCGATTTCTCCGCAGAGGATCGAACCGGCCGCAATATGAGATACGGAATCCGCGAGCACGCCATGGGCGCCATCATGAACGGAATGACCCTGCACGGTGGCGTGCGTCCTTTCGGTGGCACATTCCTCGTGTTCTCCGACTATATGCGCCCCTCGGTCAGGCTTGCCGCACTCATGGCTGTGCCGGCCATCTACGTGTGGACGCACGACTCGATCTTCCTCGGTGAAGATGGTCCGACCCACCAACCGGTCGAGCACATCGCATCATTGAGGGTCATGCCGAACCTCCACGTGATCCGCCCGGCCGACCCGACAGAGACAGCCGTTGCGTGGGAGCATGCGATCAATCGGCTGGACGGCCCCTCTGCACTCATCCTGACTCGACAAGGTCTACCGGTGCCCGAAATCGCACCCGACCATGACCTGGTCGCGATGGGCGGATACATTCGAAGCGACGGCACAGACGTCGTCGTGATAGCTACCGGTTCCGAGGTCGGCCTTGCTGAAAAGGCGGCAGACGACCTGGCGAAGCGGGGGATCTCACTGAGGGTTGTATCGATGCCCTGCGTCGAGTGCTTCACATCACAATCCGCCGGTTACCAGAAGGAGGTTCTCGGTGTGGACCTCCCCGTGTTCACACTCGAGGCGGGGGTGACTGCGCTGTGGCGTGGCTTCACAACCCACGGAGGCGAAGCAATTGGAATCGACCGGTTTGGTGCCTCGGCCCCAGCGGGTCGCCTCGCTGACGCCTTTGGCTTCGATGCTGAGACCGTTGCCAGCCGAATCGCCGCTGCGCTCGACTAGACCATTCGCATGAGAGAGGATCGACAGTGATCGACATCAAAACAGGGACCCCGGACAAGGCTGATCTCTTCGTAATCCCAGTACTGACTGATCGTGTGCTTGTTGCCGGAATCGAGGGAGCTCCGGATCTGTCATCACTCGCCCCGCTTCTCGATGCACGGAGCTTCTCGGGCAAACATGGCCAGACGGTCTTCATCCAGACGCCCGATGGCCCGACCCCAGAGGTTCTCCTCGTTGGTCTCGGAGATGAGTTCGACGCAGAAGCTGTGCGCAGGGCCGCAGGGATTGCGGCACGTGCTGCGAAGGGACACGTATCGGTCGCAACGGCGCTCCACGACGTTGACATCGACGGAGCAGTAGACGCTGTCGTCGTTGGAACGATGCTCGGTGCGTACTCCTTCGACGAGTACAAGTCAGATCCGAAGCCGTCCAAGATCGCCTCGCTGATCCTTGTTGGCGGCGATGTTTCCGACGAGCAGATCACGGCAGCGAAGAGTGCCGCTCACGGTGTTGTGCTGGCAAGGGATCTCGTCAACCGTCCTGCTGTCGACAAACCGCCCGCCGCGCTCGCGGATATCGCGTCCGGCCTCTCTTTGGATATCGAAGTCAAGGTGTATGACGAAGATGAGATCGCTGAGGCGGGTTTCGGTGGTCTCATCGCTGTGAACCTTGGTGCCGATCAACCCCCTCGCATGGTTGTGATGCGGTACTCACCCGAGGGTGCAACCAAGACGGTGGCGTTCGTTGGCAAGGGAATTGTCTTTGACTCCGGTGGCCTGTCGATCAAGCCGGCCAAGGGCATGGAAACCATGAAGACGGACATGTCCGGCGCTGCTGCGGTGATGGGGGCCATGCAGTCGATTGCAGAACTTGGCCTTGTCGTCAATGTCATAGGGATCACTCCTTTCACGGAGAACATGACAGGAGGGTCTGCGATCAGGCCTGGCGATGTCATGCGCGCGTACAACGGGAAGACGATCGAGATCCTGAACACGGACGCCGAAGGACGACTGGTTCTTGCCGACGCACTCTCGCTTGCCGCCGAGGATGATCCGGATCTCATCGTCGACATCGCAACGCTCACCGGCGCGTGCAAGATCGCATTGGGGCCGGCGATCGGAGGATTGTTCGCGTTCGACGACGAGGCTGCTGCGATTGTCAGCGGAGCTGCCGAAGCCGCGGGGGAGAAGATGTGGCGGCTGCCACTCGACCCCGACTACCGGTCGATGTTCGAGTCCGACATCGCGGACATGAAGAACATCTCTGGACCATACGGCGGAGCAATCACGGCAGGCCTGATCCTGTCGGAGTTTGTCGGGGAGACGCCGTGGGTGCATCTGGACGTTGCCGGTCCGGCGCGGGCCGACAAGAACGATCACTACATTTCCCAGGGCGGTACTGGTTTCGGCGTTCTAACCTTCATTGAGGTTGCTCGCTCCCTCGCTGAGAGCTGACCCACTCCCACCCCCTTTTCCAGTCTGCGGACCAACGCGTCCGTTCTTGAGCGCTGGACGACGGATGAAACACGTGGAGATATTCGCT
>CBETWC010000089.1:0-7026 GCA_965539925.1 uncultured bacterium | reverse complement strand
CAGATACCAGATACCAGATACCAGACGCCGAACGCCGAACGCCGAACGCCGAACGCCGAACGCTAAACGCCTGACACGATCGTTCCTGTGCACTCGCCGAAGCCGATGGGGACGGCGCCTTGTGCCGTGCAGCGGCCGCGGATGGTGACCGTGTCTCCGTCGTGGAGGAACGTCCTTGTTTCGCCGTTGGGCAATTCGATCGGCTCCGTGCCATTCCACGTGATCTCGAGGAGTGAGCCGAATTGGTCCCTTGTGGGTCCCGAGACCGTGCCGGAGGCGAAGAGGTCGCCGGGGCGGATCGTTGCGCCGTTGACCGTTGCGTGCGCAAGTTGCTGGGCCATTGACCAGTACATGTTCATGAACGACATCGATGCGACGCGATGCGGGGTGTCGCTGCCGGCGGGTGTCAGGTCCATCGTGAGATCGATGTCGATTCCTGCGCGGTGGTCAGAGTCCAGATACGGGAGGGGGGTTGGATCCTGATCCGGCAATGGTAGCCGGAATGGCGCCAACGCCTCGATGGGGACGATCCACGGAGAGATCGTCGTAGCGAACGATTTGCCGAGGAAGGGCCCGAGGGGGACGTACTCCCATGCCTGGATGTCACGCGCCGACCAGTCATTCACGAGACACAAGCCGAAGATGTGGTGTTCGGCATCCTCGATCTCGATTGGCGTCCCAAGGCTCGGTCCTCCACCCGTGATGAATCCAACCTCGACTTCGATGTCGAGCTTCTCCGTGGGTCCATGGGAGGGGCCACCTGCTGCTCCCCGTTGACCCTTGGGTCGCTTGACCGCGGTGCCGGACGGCACCACGGTGCCCGCTCTTCCGTGATACGCGACCGGCAAGTGCTTCCAATTGGGGAGGAGGGGCTCTGAGTCGGGCCTGAACATCCTGCCGACGTTCGTGGCGTGCTGCTCCGACGAGTAGAAGTCGACGTAGTCCCCAACGGTGACGGGCATCCGCATCTGCACGGCGTGGTCGATGATGAGGTGATGCTGCTCGCAGAACGCGCGGCCCTCGGCATTTTGGGAGTCGAGCACATCGTCGATGTGGCTGCGCACAGAGGACCACACGCCCCTGCTGTGGCTGAGGAAGTCGTTGAGTGTCTCCTGCCGGAACGTGTCACGGTCCAATCCCGTGTTCGAGAAGAGGCCAGCGCCTTCGGCACGGGCAAGGTCGAACACGGATTCGCCGATCGCTACTCCGCAACGCACTCCGGCTGCATCTGCGAACACGCCGTAGGGGAGGTTCTGGATCGGGAAGTCCGATCCATCCGGTACGTGCACCCATGATGTGAGGGATTGGTCAAGCGTCATGCTCCTCCTCCAAGGAATCCGAGATGTGCGAGTGCCTCGATCGGTTCGTCGAAATCGCACGAACCGTAAGCAATGAAGCCTGACTGACGTATCCGTCTCAACGCAGACCCGGGCACGTTATGGCCATTCCACGACGCGAACATCGCAGAGACCGCGAATGCGTCGGGATCTGTGTCGGCGACCACTGACTCGACGCCTTCTTGATCCATGCCTGATTCAGCGAGAGCAGCAGCCATCAGGATGTTGAGGAAGCCGTGACGCTCGATGCCGACGTTCTCGTCGTAGTGCCGGATCGGCTGATGTAGCCCCGCGGTTGCCTTGAACGGCAGGCTCCGAGAGGTGGCAGACACGATGAATTCAGCCACTTGGGTGGTTGATGGGAACATCTCTTTCGTCACTCCGCCACAGCGGAGCTTCGCTCCGCCGACCCTTCGTCGTTCAACCAGGGCGGAGGCGACAAGATCGATCTGGTTGGGGATGGGCACATTCGCATCCACTTCTATGAATGGCACGACCTCTGGTGCAACTGACAACATCGCGTCGAGCAGGGAGTCGACGCCCCCTGCTGTTGGATCTGAGAGCCTGGCCTCTGCCGCAGCAATGGTCATGACCGGATCCATCTCTGCTTGGAAGTCGATGCACAGTGCCGCAGATTCTCCGGGTGGGAGATCGAAGATGACACCGACCTCCCACGGTGCCTCGCCGGAGCGGAAGGTGGTTGTTGCCACCCTTGCGAGGTCAGCGAGATTCGATGCGCGACAGAGGAACCTGCCTGCCACCCATTCGTGGCTTCCGGCTCGCAGTGTCCTGTAGGCGTCGACGGCCTCTGGCATCGAGAGCGACGCCGGAGGGAACAACCCGGCGTAGTCGACGAGGGCGGCGAACGCCGCAGTGCGAGCATCCAGGACGAGCCTCATCGACCCTCGAGCCATGTCCACGCGTAGCTGTCGTCCTCTGAATCACGTGCACCCGGCCCGAGATCGAGCGGTCGGAACGTGTCGATCATGACCGCAAGCTCCTCGGTGCCCTGCTTACCGATCGATGCCTCCACCGATCCGGGTTGGGGTCCGTGTGTGTGTCCGGCGGGGTGGAGGGATATGGACCCTCGCTCGATGCCTGAGCCCTTGCGCGACATGAAGCTGCCGTCCACGTAGAAGAGCACCTCATCGCTATCGACGTTCGCATGGTTGTACGGCGCAGGGATCGCGTCCGGGTGGTAGTCGTAGAGCCTCGGGACGAACGAGCACACGATGACACCGGGAGCCTCGAAGGTCTGATGCACAGGTGGCGGCTGGTGGATGCGGCCGGTGATCGGCTCGAAGTCGTGGATCGAGAATTTGTACGGGTACAGACATCCATCCCAGCCAACGACGTCGAACGGGTGATGTTCATAGACGAACTTCGTCATGCCGCCCTTGTGCTTCACCAACACCTCGACGTTGGCACCCTCTCGCTGCATCGGCGCGCTCGGTCCGTGTAGGTCTCGTTCGCAGTACGGGGCGTGCTCAAGCAGTTGGCCGTTGCGTGACAGATACCGCCGCGGTGGCCCGATGTGGCCGCGTGTTTCGAGGATCAGGGCACGGACGGGATCGGACGTGTCATCGAGGACGTATCGATGGATCACCGAGGCAGGGATGATGAGGTAGTCCCCCGGCTCGAAGGCAATGGCGCCGAACACCGTCTCGAGTATCCCTGAGCCCTGCTCGATGTAGACCATCTCGTCACCGGTCGCGTTCTTGTACAGGTCCGAGTCATCTGATCCAACGAAGTATGAGATGGCGCAGTCCTCATTCGCCATCAACAGTGCCCTGGCGCGTACGGCATCGCCCCCCGCCTTGAGTTGATGCGTCTTGAAGTGCCTCGGCATCAGCGGATGGTTCGGAGTCTGCTCCTGATCCTCTGCTTCAACGGCTTCGATCGCCTTGAGGCCGGTCGGGATGTGCTTGTGATAGAGGAGAGCAGAGTCGAAGGAGAAACCCTCCTCGCCCATCAGCTCTTCTGCGTACAACGAACCGTCAGGTTGACGAAACTGGACGTGGCGCTTGGCCGGGATCTCACCGACAGATCGGTAATAGGGCATGGGGCTCCTTGGGCATCTGCAACCATGCTACGCGAATGCGCGTGGCCAGTTCTACGCAAGGATGTTGGGCGCAGCTTTCCGACGTTCTCTACGATTGGTGGAAGACGCACCGAGGAGGCACATGGACACGGACCTGACACTGAGAGCGAAGGAGTTCGCATCGAAGGATCCATTCCCCATGAAGGGATTCGGACCGGTGGAGTGGTGGGTCGGAAACGCCTTCATGACGGCACAGGCATTTCGTTCATTGCTGGGATTCGAGATCGTGGGATACGCCGGCCCCGAGACCGGCATTCGGGACAGATCTTCGTACCTGCTTCGGACCGATCAGGTCGCTTTCATCGTCACAGGAGCCCAGAGTCCTGACCACGAGATCGCTGATCACGTCAAGCTGCACGGTCCGGGCGTGAAGGATGTTGGCTTCCTCGTACCCGACGCGGCAGCCGCCTTTGAGCGGGCAACGGATCGTGGTGCAAAGCCACACATGGAGCCTGTCGTGATCGAGAATGAACACGGCAGGATGGTGCAGGCGACCATCAAGGCCTACGGCGACACGGTGCACTCGCTCATAGAACTCGAGGGGAAGGATCCGAGGTTCGAACCACGCGAGGACACGATTGCACGATCGACCGGTCTGCACGCGATCGATCATGTAGTCGCGAACGTCGAACTCGGGAAGATGAACGAGTGGGTCGACTTCTATGACCGCATCTTCTCGTTCACGATGCTCAAGCACTTCGATGACGAGGCGATCTCGACCGAGTACACGGCCCTCATGTCCAAGGTGATGACCGGTGGCAATGGGATCATCAAGTTGCCGATCAACGAACCGGCTCAGGGCAAGAAGAAGAGCCAGATCGAGGAGTATCTCGACTTCTACCGATCACCAGGAGTGCAACATCTGGCGCTCTCGACCGATGATCTGCAGACCTCGATCGAGGACATCCACAGCCGTGGCATCGAGACGATCTACGTCCCCCATGAGTACTACCCGGAGGCCAAGGAACGGCTCGCTGGCGTCGATCTCGACTGGGAGAACATCGAGCGACTCAGCATCCTCGTCGACCAGGATGATGACGGTTATCTGCTCCAGACTTTCACCAGGATGCTCCAGGACCGACCGACGGTGTTCTTCGAATTCATCGAACGGCGGGGAGCCACCGGCTTCGGTTTGGGGAATTTCAAGGCCCTGTTCGAATCGATCGAGCGCGAACAGGCGAAGCGAGGGAACCTCTAGAAATTGGCCAGTACTTCGATCCACACCGAGTCAGTCACCAAGAGATATGGGGATGTGACTGCTCTCGACCGTGTCGACCTCGATGTCTCTGCCGGAAGTGTCTATGGGCTTGTCGGTCCCAACGGCGCGGGGAAGACCACGATGCTTGGCATCCTCGCCGGGTTGAGAAAGCCGACCGGTGGCACGGTGGAGGTGGCGGCGGGCACCGTCGGTGTGCTGCCTGATACACCTCAGTTCGACAAATGGCTCACAGGTCGCGAGGTCGTGGAGTTGTCGCGGGTTCTTGCTGACAACGGTGTTCCCCCATCCAAGGTTGATGAGGTGTTGGAGGTTGCCGGACTGGCCGACGCTGCGCACCGGCGCGTCAAGGGCTACTCGCGCGGGATGCTGCAGCGCTTGGGTCTTGCCGCAGTGGTGGTGAACGAACCTGACCTGTTGCTGCTCGACGAGCCGGCGGCTGCGCTCGATCCTGCTGGCAGGCGTGAGGTGCTCGACTTGCTCTCGGCAATGCGGGGGAGATCGACGGTACTTCTGTCAAGCCACATCCTTGAGGATGTGCAGGAGATCTGTGATGAGATCGGAATCCTGCGCCGCGGCGAGATGGTGTATCAGGGGTCACTCGACGAGCTCCTCCGCCGATACGTCGGCAACCGATTTGCCGTGAAGCTCCGTTCGGGTGCAAACGAGGTCAAGGACCTGCTCCTCGGTGAGGCATGGGTCAAAGCGGTCGACGTCGGGCCGGACGAGTCGATCATGGTTGATGTCTCCGACGTTGTGAAGGCCGAGCGCCAACTCATCCAGGTGCTCGCTTCCAGCGGACAGCCGGTCCTGTCGCTGGCCAAGGACCAGACCTCGCTCGAAGACGTGTTCCTGGAGGTGACACGATGAGCCTGTGGAGACTCGAGTGGCTCCGGCTCTGGCGAACCCAGCGTCTCCTCATCCTGCTTGCGGTGTTCGGTTCCTTCGGTCTCCTCGGACCGCTGACCGCCCGGTATCTGCCCGATCTCATGGAGTCGCTCGGGGAGGAGGCGGTAGGCGCGTTGCCTCCCATGACACCCCCCGATGGCATCACCCAGTACATGGGCAATGCCATCCAGATGGGCATCCTCGCCGTGGCTTTCGTGGGCGCAGCCGCGCTCGCGTTTGATGCCAAGCCCGAGATCGCCGTCTTCTTGAGAACCCGGACGAGCGTCAGGGACATCTTCCTGTCACGTTTCGTGATGACATCCGCTGCAGCCACCACGATGTTCGCTGTCGGAATGGCGATTGCCTACATCGGCACTGGAGTGCTGCTCGAGTGGCTTGATGTAGGAGCGGTGATCGTGGGCGCGATCTCGTTCATCCTCTACCTCGTCTTCGCAGTGGCAGTGATCGGACTGGTCGCGTCGTTCCTGAGAGGTGTTCCCGCCGTAGCGATTGTGTCCGTCGGCGTGCTGATGCTTGTTGGTCTGTTGTCCATCATCTCGCCCCTCGCGCCATGGCTACCCGGTGCGCTCATCGGCACAACCGACTCGCTCATCCGAGGAGCCGACTTCGAAAACTGGCGTGCAGTGGCGTCCACGGTCGTGCTGATCCCCGCATTGGCAGCCTTCTCGATCTCCCGCCTCCAAACCCGAGAAATCTAGCGCCCACGTCGGTGCGTGTGCTGACTTCTTCCCTGACGCCTGAAACCTGACGCCTGACGCCCGATATCTGATCCTCAATAATTCTCAGGGACGAAGGTCTGCTCGGAGATCGGCGGACGGATGTACCCACTGTCGTCCTGACGGGGAGGCAGTTCGATCGGACCCAGCGTGCGGTCCTCGTAGGGGATCATCGTCAGCAAGTGAGTGATGCAGTTGAGGCGGGCGCGCTTCTTGCTCTCAGCGTTGACGACGTACCAGGGGGCCTGCTTGATGTCCGTGTGGTCGAACATGATGTCTTTGGCCTTGGAGAATTCCACCCATCGGCTCCGCGACTCGAGGTCCATGGGACTCAGCTTCCACCGCTTCACGGTGTCATCGATGCGAGCCAGGAATCGACGCTCCTGCTCCTCATCGCTGACGGAGAACCAGTACTTGATCAGGATGATCCCGCTGCGAACGATCATGCGCTCGAATTCGGGGCAGGTGCGCAGGAACTCCTTGTACTCGTCCTCGGTACAGAATCCCATGACAGGTTCGACGAGAGCCCTGTTGTACCAAGAACGGTCGAAGAGGACGATCTCGCCCGCGGCTGGGAGTCGGCTGACGTACCGCTGGAACCACCACTGCGTCTTCTCGCGCTCGGTTGCGGTGCCGAGCGCCTCTACGCGACAGATCCTGGGGTTCAGCCGTTCGGTGATCCGCTTGATGACGCCACCCTTGCCGGCAGCGTCGCGACCCTCGAAGAGAACGATCATGCGTACTGAA
>CBETWC010000088.1:0-7065 GCA_965539925.1 uncultured bacterium | reverse complement strand
CTGAACATCGACTTCGTCGCTGTTCCGTCCTCCCTGAAGGGAGGACAAAGAAGCGCACACAGTCCGTGCACCGACGCAGTCGCAGTTAGTTTCATCTACAAGCCTGCATCCGTGAACCCAGTCGTCGGAGAGCTGGCGGCAGGCCAGCGCTGGGAGGGATTCGGCTCCGTCGCAATACGTACTACGTGATACGTACTACCGCGAGCGACGCGAGCTACCGATAAGCGGGTTCTATGAAGCGGTTGCGCAGGCTCATGACTGCTTTGGTGTGGATCTGACAGACTCGCGATTCGGTCACGTTGAGGACGCCTCCGATTTCGGCCAGGGTCAAGCTCTCGTAGTAGTAGAGCGTGAGCACGAGCCGTTCTCTGTCAGGGAGCCGGTTGATCGAGTCCGCGAGCATGTAGCGCGTCTCTTCCTTCTCGAAGCTGCCAGAAGGGTCGATGGCAGCAGGATCGGCGATCATCTCCGACATCGCCCCTGAATCCTTCTCCGACGGATTCAGCAGTTCGTCAAGCGCTACGAATCCGAGGTTCGCGATCTCTCCGAGTTGGTCTCGAAGCGTGTCGAGTGGGAGCTCCATCGCTTCTGCAACCTCATCCTCGGAGGGGGTCCGTTGCAGCTTGTGGTTGAGTTCGGCCATTGTGCGTTGGATCTCACGGGCCCTCGAACGCACTGATCTGGGAACCCAATCGAGGTGCCTCAACTCATCGAGGATGGCACCCTTGATACGGTTCACCGCATAGGTCTCGAATTTGAAGCCACGCTCAGGCTCGAATTTGTCCACCGCGTCGATCAGTCCGAATGTTCCGAAGGACACGAGGTCGTTCTGATCAACATTCCTCGGAAGACCCGATCCGACACGGCCTGCAACGAACTTGACCAAAGGCGAGTAATGCAGGATGAGGCCCTCACGGGCGCGCTCGTCACCTGTGGACTTGTACTCCGACCACAGACTTTGGAGCTCTTGTTCTCCTGGTTCACGCACGTGGGTGGCTTCTCTCGTAGGTCTCTGTCATGTGCTTCCGCGTGACGGCAGTGTATATCTCCGTGGTCGCGAGCTCGGCATGTCCGAGAAGATCCTGCACGGAACGGAGATCTGCACCGTTCTCGAGCAGGTGCGTCGCGTAGGAATGGCGGAGTGCATGTGGAAATGTGCCCGCTCTCGCTCGGACGACTCTTCGTATCCCCCGCTGATCGAGAGGCCCTCCCCTGACGCCCACCCACAGGGCGTCACCGGAGTCGCTGGTTGCCAACAATGGACGTGCATCGGACGCATACCGATCCAGCGATCGCCTTGCCGCGCCGGTGATCGGAATGCTCCGTTCCTTGTTGCCCTTGCCCATGACACGGATGAAGGCACTCTCTCCCAGTGAATCGACAGTGAGCGATGCGAGCTCTGACACACGCATCCCCGTCCCGTACAGCACCTCGAGAATCGCACGATCACGAATGTCGACAGGGTCGGACCCATCAATGGCATCAAGTACGTCGGATAGGGCCCCAGCCGGAATCGCTCGCGGTAATGCTTTGGGCCGCTTGGGTTGTGGTGCCCCCACGGCAGGATTGCTTTCGATGTCGCCACGACGCGCCAGGTCGGCGAAGAACGCACGAACAGCTGACGACTTCCGTGCTACAGACGTCGCCGCATATCCCCGAGTCGTGAGATTGGCAACGTATCGCCTGATCAGTCTTCGGTCCACGGAGCCTATGTCCGATACTCCATACCGATCGGCGAACACCACGAAGCCGTCAAGATCTCGCTCATATGCCGCGAGCGTGTTGTCGACTAGCCCGCGCTCAACGCGCAGGCGTTCGAGGTAATCCTCGGTTTGGGCGGCGAGTGACACTTGCGGCATCCGTCCATGGTGGCTGGAAGCGCGACCGTCGTCAACGACTCAGGCTGCGCAGTCCTCTTTGAGCTCGACGCACTTCGCATCGAGATCCGCGTCTGATGGCTCGGTCAGGTGCGAACCGTCGCCAAAGACAACAACAGGGATGTTCTTCCGTCCCCCGTTGTAGCGGGCCACGGTCTCGATCTCCGCAGGGTTCTCTTCGACGTCGACGCACTCATAGGCAATGTCCTTGCGTGCGAACCACTGCTTGGCCCTGCGACAGTCGCCGCACCAGTCCGCCCCATACATCGTGATGTTGTCCATGCCGCGCAGGGTATACGGGAGAATCTGGTATCAGGCGTCAGGCGTTCGTCGCTGGCTCACGGGCGTACAGCGGGGTGAGCAGGTCGAGAACTTCGGACAGATCCTCTGGACCGAGGACCGGGAATGCACCGTCCCTGATCAACAGGTTGGTGCCGACCGAGGATGACCGGTCAACATCGCCTGGTACGGCGTACACCGGTACGCCGTAGTCGAGCGCTATTCGCGCGGTGATCAGCGCTCCCCCTTTGACGCCTGCCTCGACCACAAGCAACACATCTGAGCATCCGGCAATGATCCGATTCCGCGTTGGGAACCGCCATGCCTCCGGCGGCGTACCCATGGGGAACTCCGAACTGATCAACCCTCCGGAGTTGAGGATCGTGTTGTACAAGCCCCTGTGTGATGCGGGGTATATGACATCGACGCCCGATCCGAGAACCGCGTGGCAGTGTCCGTCAACGCTCACGGCTCCTCGATGCGCCGCGCCATCTATGCCCCTTGCTAGCCCACTCACCACGCTCCATCCTGCGTGTGCAGCAACTCTTCCGTACATCTCGGCGAGCTCAAGTCCGTACGCTGTGCAGGTGCGTGTCCCGACGATGCCCAGTGTCGGCTGGGCAACGTCGCTACCGCGCGTGAAGAGCCACCTTGGATGTCCTTCGTATGCCAAGAGCCTCTTGGGGAAGGAGTCATCGGTGGCCAGAATCAGAGACACTTCACTCTCCGCAAGCTGTCTACGGCGCTCGTCGGAATCGACACGGATCGTCTCGCGGATCCGATCACTCGCTGTGACGCGATGCCGCGAAACTGCAGCAACGATTCGACTTGGGGTGATGAACTGCTCGAAGAGCCGATCGACCCGTGAAGGGGCGAGTCCGGTGAAGGCCAGACGAACCAGATCATCGGTCATGGCAGCTCCCCACGGAGGGCAATCGCTTCCTTCATGTGTCTGCCATCGACCGCATCGCATGCCTCAAGATCCGCGATGGTTCGTGCAACTCTTCTCACCCGGTCCCATCCCCGGGCCGACAGACCCGACTCCTCCGCGGCCGAGATCAGTTCCGACATTGCAGACTCCGACCAGACCAAGTCATCGAGTTGCATTCCTGACAGGCCACTGTTCAAACCACCTCTCGCAACTTGGCGCTCGCGTGCGGACACCACGCGTGGCCGGATGTCAGCAGACGATTCGCCCCCTGGGCCGGCCAAAGCTGCAGTTCGGAGACGATGCATCGTCACCCGCATGTCGAATCGGTCGAGAAGAGGACCAGACAACTTGGCTGAATACCGGGCCTTCCTCGAATCGAGACACTCACATGGCCTTCTCCTGTCTCCGAGGTATCCGCACGGACACGGATTCGATGCAGCGATCAACTGAAGCTCGGTGGGGAACCGGAACGAAGCTGCTTGTCGTGCAACGGTCACGAATCCGTCCTCTATGGGCTGCCGCAAGGAATCGAGGACGACAGAGGGGAACTCCCCCAACTCGTCGAGGAACAGGACACCCCGATGTGCACGGGACACCTCGCCCGGTGTTGGCAGGCCTGCACCACCGCCCACCAGCGCGGCCATTGAGCTCGAGTGGTGGGGTGCCTGGAAGGGAGGAACGCCGGATGTCGGCAGATCAACTCCCGACGCTGCCCAGACAAGCGCGACCTCGCGCTGTTCGGATGCATCGAGAGGAGGAAGAATCGATGGGAGACACCGTGCAAGCATCGTCTTGCCTGCTCCCGGAGGACCGATGAACAAGAGGTGGTGACGTCCTGCTGCCGCTACCTCGAGGGCCCGACGGGCATTGATCTGTTGCCTGACATCCGCCATATCGGCAGAATCCTGTGACAGGCCATCAGGTTGCTCGACTGGCTCCGGCGCCCGTCTGCCCTGAGCAACCTCGATCGCAGCACGAAGTGTCGTGACTCCGGCAAGAGCTACGTTCTCCGACGCTGCAACCACCGATTCAGACGACAACAGACAGGTCTTGTTCAATCGCTCTGCGATCACCGTGGCACCGAGAGCCGCCCGGACGGGTCGCACGTGTCCCTGAAGGCTCAACTCACCCACGGGAACGTAATCATCGAAACTGATCCGGTTGTCACTGGCCGCAGCGATGACCGACAGGGCGATGGGCAGGTCGTAGGTGACGCCCACCTTGGGCAAGCCAGCGGGCGAGAGGTTCACAACGACATTGCCGCCAGGGAAGTGGTAGCCGGCCTCGCGGATGGCGGCCTTCACTCGCTCCCTCGACTCGCGAATCGCGGTGTCGGGGAGCCCAACGATGACGAAGCCGCCACGGCCCGTGGACACAACTGTTTCGATTTGTACTGCCCTGGGTTCCACACCAACCAGCGCACATGAGGTCACTGATGAGTACATGGAGCCAACGTATTGCCCCGGTGTGACAGAAAGGCGTGGGGCGTTTAGTGCCTAGCGTTTGGCGTACGGATTTGGGCGATAAACGAAAAACGATAAACGACGAACGCCTATCTACCTTTGAATTCGGGGTCCCGCTTCTGGATGAAAGAGATGGCTCCCTCGATGAGATCCTCAGATCCAAGGAGGATCGCCTGGGCCTGCTCCTCGAATGAGAGGGCCTGCTCGAAGCTCATCGACGAGGACCGGTCCATGGCCCTCTTGATGATCGCCTGTGCCAGCGGCGCACCTACCGCAAGCGACGCAGCGAGTGTCCGCACGGCTGCGTCGAGTTCATCGTTCTGGACGACTTGTGACACCAAGCCCATCGCGAGAGCTTCTTCCGCCCCGAAGATGCGGCCCGTGAGCGCGAGTTCGCGGGCTCGCGCCAGACCAACGAGCCGAGGAAGCAACCAGGTGCCCCCGAAATCGACCGTCAGCCCCCGCTTCACGAAGATCTCGGAGAACCGTGCCCGATCCGATGCGATCACGATGTCGCATCCGATGGCGAGATTCATGCCAGCCCCAACGGCGACGCCATCGACGGACGCGACGGTGGGCTTGGAGAGGCGATGGAGAGCAACAGCCGCGGCATTCGTCCTGCGCATTCTCACCGCATTCTCGGCAGCACTCGGCGTCGACACTGCCCCCGTGTGCATGTCTGCACCCGCGCAGAACTCACCATCAGCGCCACGGAGCACAAGAACCCGTTGGGATGAAGCCTCGAAGTCCGTGAAGGCATCGGCCAACTCGGACCATCCATCCGCAGGAACAGCGTTCTTGCGACCTGGGTTCGACATGGTCAGGGTTCTGATGGGTCCGTCGTCAGCAATCGTGATGAAGTCAGCCATGGCGAGCCAGAGTAGGCGGAAGACAAAGGACAAGAGACGAAAGACGAAAGACAAAGGACGGGGAGCAGAGAAGTTCGACGTCACGTGTCAGGACCCGGGACCCAGGCAAGTGCTGGCTGAAAGCTGATAGCTGACAGCTGACAGCTGACAGCTGAAAGCCGAGAACAAAGAACAAAGACCAAGAAAGTACAGCGTCAGGCGTCCAGTAAGAACAGGGTGGCTGCTGGCTGAAAGCTGCTGGCTGAAAGCTGATAGCTGATGGCTGAAAGCTGATAGCTGATAGCTTTGCCGGTCCCCTGTCTACGCTTGCGCCAATGACAGCGGCGACACACGATCACTCAGGCGATTCGGCGGGACTCCTGGGTGAGTTCGAAGACCATCTTGTGCATCCGATCCAGCCGTACCAGGCACGCAAGAGCTACGTGTGTCCCGGTTGTGAGAGCCTCATCGGGGTCGGTGTTGGCCACCTGGTCGTCGTTCCGGAGACCGCTCCCGATCTCAGGCGCCACTGGCACCGTGGATGTTGGTACAAGGAACGACGTCGCCTCGGCCATCATCATTCATCCAATCCCGCGTAGCCAACGCACCTCCAAGCCCCAGTCACAGAGCGTGACACCGATGCCGTCGATCGCAACAATCGGGCGTCCATAGCCCGACGCTGCCCTCCGCAGACGCTTCATCTTCTCATCGGTGATCGCGCCGAACGGATCAGTGCCATTGCTGACCGTCTTCACCTCGACAGCGACCAAGCCGACATCGCCGCGGTAGATGATGTCCATCTCGTCCCGGTCAACGAACGCATTGCGGTCCACGATCTCAACACCGCGGTCCACGAGGAACCGTACCGCAACGGACTCCCCCATCAACCCAATCTCATTCGACGAAACCGAAGACATCCTCGGAATGTATCTCGCGCCACCGACAGAATCCCCAATCCTGACACCCTGATGTCTCAGCCAGCAGTTCTGGGTTCCGGTTCCTTCTGGCCGATGGCTGACAGCCGACGGCTTCTCTTCTCTGCCTGACGCCTGACGCCTATCCTACATCCCTCCGGCGCGGCTGGGGGGCCAGATGATCACGAAGGCCTTGC
Source organism: uncultured bacterium (assembly GCA_965539925.1). Classification (GTDB taxonomy): domain Bacteria; phylum Actinomycetota; class Acidimicrobiia; order Spongiisociales; family UBA5794; genus B3-G11. The sequence continues at coordinate 556 of CBETWC010000088.1, read as the reverse complement.
CCACAACGTCGTCGATCGGGATAGGTCCGAAGAATCGGGAGTCCTGGCTCGCCCTCCGATTGTCGCCCATCACAAACAGGGCACCGTCTGGTACCTCTACTGGTCCAAACGGGCCGATCGGCAGTTCCGGCTGTTTGAGATATGGTTCGTCGAGGCGCACACCGTTGACGTACACAGCGCCGTCCTTGCCCTCAACGACATCTCCTGGCACTCCGATGACACGCTTGATGAACTCCGACTGCGGCGTGGCCAGCCCAATCGACTCCTTGAGGTTGCGAACTGCACGCTCAACGGCCCCTTCATCCGGCTGTTCAAACCCGGCACGGGGATCATCGAACACGATCACGTCGAGCTGTGAAATATCGGAGAACTGATACGAGAGCTTGCTTACGAGGACTCGGTCATAGATCTGGAGGGTGTCTTCCATGGACGACGAAGGGATCCAGAATGCTTGGAAGAGGAATGTTTTGATCACAACGGCGATCAGCAGTGCTGCGCCAATGAGCAGAGGGAATTCGAGCCAGAGCGGGAGCTGCTTCTTCTGCATCTCCTCAGG
>CBETWC010000087.1:0-7084 GCA_965539925.1 uncultured bacterium | reverse complement strand
AGAAGGGGGCGAGCAGAGATGGTTCGCGCTCGGTACTGTGCCGACGAAGCGAGGAGGACAGATCGTGGGACACGAAGAGACATTGCACAGGGCGGTTCAAGCAATCGAGGAGCGCACCTATTGGAGTGCCTACCCGGAGCATCCGAAGGCGTATGGCGAGGATGCACCCGCAGCGGGAGAAGCAGCGTTCCAGAGTCTCCTCGGTCGACCGTTCGAGACCGACCAGGCTCACGAGGGCCACGTCGCAGTGGTCGAGTCGTCGCCGTTCGGCATTGAAGTAGGGATCACCTACCCGGCTACCGATGTCGACACCGTGGTTGGTGCGGCTGTTGGGGCAATGGCGGCCTGGGGCAAGGCTTCGGCAGAGGACCGTGCCGACGTCTGCATCGAGATCCTCGACCGGCTCGCCGCGAATAGCTTCGAGATGGCGCACGCCGTCATGCACACAACTGGGCAGAGCTTCCTCATGGCGTTCCAAGCCGGCGGTCCACACGCACTGGATCGCGCTCTCGAAGCTGTGGCCTACGCGTACAGGGAGCAGAAGCGTCTTCCCGGTCCGCTCACGTGGGAGAAGCCACAGGGCAAGCGCGACCCGCTCGTCATCGAGAAGCGGTGGATAACCCGCCCCAGGGGAGTTGCGGTCCTCATTGGTGTGTCCACGTTCCCTACTTGGAATGGCTACCCGGGCATCTTCGCAAGCCTGGCCGCTGGCAATCCTGTGATCATCAAGCCCCATCCGGGCACGATCCTTCCCCTCGCTGTGTTCGTCCAAACTGCCAGGGAGACCCTCGCCGACATGGGCTACGACCCGGACGTCATGCAACTCCTTGTGGACACCCCAGAATCCCCGGTAGCGAAGGATCTGGTGATGAGGCCGGAGATCGGCATCGTGGACTACACGGGCGGATCCGCATTCGGCAACTGGCTGGAAGAGAACGTGACGCACGCCGAGGTCTACACGGAGAAGGCTGGCGTCAACTCCGTCATCCTCGATTCGGTGGCCGACGTCGGCTCCGTGTTCCGCAACTTGTCCGTGTCCATGACGATGTATTCGGGCCAGATGTGCACGACGCCCCAGAACCTGTTCATCCCCGAATCCGGTGTGACTGTCGACGGTGAGAACGTGCCGTACGAAGATGTAGCGGCTGGCTTCGCCAAGGCAATCGGCGGGTTGCTCGGTGATGATGTACGAGCCGGGGCGATCCTCGGTGCGATCAAGGGCACGGACACCTTGGATCGGATAGCGCATGCCACCACGCTTGGCCACGTGCTGCTCGAGTCACGTGAGGTTCCCAGCGACGAGTACCCGAACGCAACGATCCGAACGCCAGCGATTGTCGAGGTGGATGGATCGTCGGATGCATATGGCAACGAGATGTTCGGTCCGGTGATCTTCGTGGTGAAGACGAGGTCAACAGATGAGAGCATCGCCCTTGCCAAGGGTGCTGCCCTTGCGAGCGGTGCAATCACTTGGCTTGCCTACACGACAGATGACGCGGTCCAAGACGATGTCATCGACGCCGCAGTGGATGCTGGCGTGTCCGTGGCGTTCAACCTGACGGGGGGACTCTTCGTCAACCAGTCGGCTGCGTACTCCGACTTTCACGTCACAGGAGGCAACGCGGCAGGCAACGCATCGCTCACGGACCCCGCCTTCGTCGCCCGCCGCTTCGTCACCATCGGCGTCCGAATCGAGCCCTAACCCTGGGTTCGTACCACCGTTTCCGCGGGCTGCTGACCGTCGTGACGACGGTCTAGAACCCTGGGTTCCTGACATCGCGGGTATAAGAAATCAACTAATTACGGAACTGAAACCCGCATCGACAGGAAATCGCGGTCAGATTCGTCTATGTTCGTGGCACCTCAGCGAAACCAGGGCCCCAATACACGATGACATCAACGCTGGAACACACAGAGACGCCCGACCTCAGCGGCGCGTTCCCAACGGTCGCTTGGCGTGCGCGTGACTGGGCCGAGAGGACTCCCGACGCCGTCGCGATGCGGGACAAGGACTTCGGTGTCTGGCAGGAATCCACCTGGTCGATGTTGTGGGAGGAGATCGTTGTCGCAGCCCACGGGCTTCTCGCCCTCGGCGTTGAACAGGGTGAGGTCGTCTCGATCCATTCTGAGGATCGGCCCGAGTGGGTGATCCTCGATCTGGCAGCAGTCTCCATTCGTGCGATCTCAACAGGGCTGTATCCCACCAATCCGAGTTCTGAGGTTCGCTATCTGCTCAACGACTCCGGTTCGGAGGTGCATTTCGCTGAGGACCAGGAGCAGGTGGACAAGGTTGTTGAGGCCGAAGAAGGCGCATTCCCCAACATCAGGACGATCATCTATGTCGAGCCCCGCGGCTTGCGCTCCTACGAGGACGATCGGTTGATCTTCTGGGATGAGTTCATGGACATGGGCCGCGAGCACCGTTCCAGCCATGCGGGCATGGTCGAAGCCATCATGGCCGAGGCACAGCCCGACGATGTCATGACTCTTGTGTATACCTCGGGGACGACCGGCCCACCGAAAGGGGCGATGCTCGACAACTCCAATGCTGACTTCGCCATCGAACGGATCATCAGGGCTGAGGGTCGAACACGCGATGGCAAGCTGCCCGGCCCATCTGACTTCGTGCTTACCTACCTTCCACTTGGCCACGTCGCTGAGAGGATCTTCTCGACCTGGACCATGTGCGGGAGCGGTGTGATCCTCAACTTCGCCGAGTCGATCGAGACCGTCCAGGCGAACCTGCGCGAGGTGCAGCCGACGTTGTTCTTCGCTGTCCCCCGGATCTGGGAGAAGATCCACGCAACCGTGCACATCAAGCTCGGCGATGCCACATTCTTCAAGCGGATGGTGAACGGGTTCGGTCTACGACTTGCTGCCTTCATCGGTCGCGATCGTGTCGCCCATGATGGCGATTTCACGTGGAAGAGCCGGATTGCGTACTGGATCGGATACCCGATCGTCCTGCGAGCCCTGCAGGAACGGATCGGCCTCCGCCGCTGCCGCTGGGCAGGTACCGGGGCTGCACCGATCGCACCCGAGGTCCTCGAGTTCTTCATGGGACTCGGACTTCCCGTGTATGAGCTCTACGGAATGACCGAAAACTCGGCTGTTGCAACCCTCAACTTCGAAGGCCGCGTCAAGGTCGGCACTGTCGGCGAGCCATACCGGGACATCGGGCTGCGCATCGATGAAGATACGGGTGAGATCCAAACGAAGCACGCGGGCAACTTCGTTGGGTACTGGAAAAAGCCAGAAGAGACCCGAGATACGTATACAGACGATGGTTGGCTCAAGACTGGTGACGTCGGTGTGTGGGTTGGCGGTACCCACGTCAAGATCGTTGACCGGATCAAGCACATCATCATCACGTCGGGCGGTAAGAATATATCGCCCTCGGAGATCGAGAACAGCCTCAAGACGTCTGTGTTCGTGAAAGAGGCGATGGTCATCGGAGATGGTCGCAAGTACCTCACTGCGATGATCGCCATCGAGTACGACGTCGTTGGCAACTGGGCGCTCGGCAAGCAGATCCCCTACACGACCTACCGAGATCTGTCCGAGAAGCCGGAGGTCGTCGAACTGATCCAGGGCGTCGTGAACGAGACGAATCAGAAATTCGCTCGTGTAGAGCAGATCAAGAAGTTCCGAATGATTCCCAAGGAACTCGACCATGAGGATGGCGAGCTGACGGCAACGCAGAAGCTCAAACGCGGGGCGATGAAGGAGATGTTCGGCGATCTCGTGGAGTCGATGTACACGTGATGGGCCTTGTCGTCGTCGCACAGGTGGTCGCGCAGACCCCGATCGAGAAGTTCCTCAATGCTTTGGGGTCCGGTGTTGCTCTCGGAGCGATCTATGCCCTGTTGGCGCTCGGCTTCGTGATCATCTTCAAGGCGACACAGGTCGTCAACTTCGCACACGGCGCCATCGCGGCGCTCGGTGCCTATTTCGTGTCCTACTTTGCGACTGTCGCGAACATCCCGGGTCGGTGGATGGGGGACATCGCCCCAACACTCCAGTGGACGCTGTCTGCGCTGATCGCCATTGCACTCACAGCCTTCATCGGCATCATCGTCGAGCGCGTCACGATCCGTCCGATGATCGGTGAGCCACTCTTCGCCGTCGCGATGATCACACTTGGTCTCGACCTCATTATCCGCACGATCACGAACGACCTCCTCGACAACACGAACCAGGGTCTCGGCGACCCGTGGGGTGTCAGCGTGATCCAGATAGGGGCGTTCCGAATCGCCCAGACCCAAGTCGTCACGATCCTTGTGCTGATCATCTCAGGTCTGGCACTTGCCTGGTTCTTCAAGACTCGAACAGGTGTCGCAGTACGAGCCACTGCCTTCGACCAGGAAGCTGCGATGGCCCAAGGCATCTCGGTCGGCAAAGTATTCGCCATCGCGTGGGGGATCGGCGCCGCGCTTGCTGCTCTCGGCGGGATCTTCTCCTCGGTCGCTCCTCGCGGCGCCGGGGTGAGTCCATTCACCGCGCTGATCGCCTTCAGGGCATTCCCGGCTGTCATCATCGGCGGACTCGACTCGGTCAAGGGCGCTGTTATCGGAGGTCTGCTCGTTGGCGTGGCTGAGGTCTTCGCCGGTACCTATCTCAACAGCGTCGCCTGGCTCGGTATTGGCTTCGGTGGAATCGTGCCGTGGGTCCTGATGATGATCATCCTGCTCGTGAAGCCCTATGGCTTGTTCGGTACCGAGGAGATTCGACGCGTATGAGGGGCAGACCGAATCTCTATACGGAGTACCAGTCCGAGATGGGACTGTTCCCCACGACGACCAAGAAGATCTCGATCATCCTCCTTGGCGTCATTGCGGTGCTCGTTCCGTTCAACGCCCTTCCCTTCTTCGGCTTCCTCGGAGACTCGGGTTGGATCGTTCTGGTCAACAAGTCGCTGATCTATGCCGTCGCAGCACTCGGATTGAATCTGCTGGTCGGCGTTGCGGGCCAAGTCTCGCTTGGCCACTCCTTCTTCATGGCTGTCGGTGCATACACAGCAGTGGTCCTTGGTGGAGATGCAGGGAAGACCGTGTGGGGCCTCGGCCTGCCGATATGGATTTGGCTCCCTGCAGCCGGTGTCGCTGCTGCACTCGTGGGCATTCTCGTTGCACCAACAGCGGTGCGAGTTCGGGGCCTCTATCTCGCCTTCGTGACGCTCGGTCTCGTATTCATCGGTCTGTACCTGTGGCGCAACCTCGGGAGAGTCGCCGGAGGACCGACGACGGGCCGCCCGTGGCCTGAGCTCGAATTTGCGCTCTGGCGCAACATGGACCCGATCATCTCGTTCACCAGTGACGGCCCGCTGTGGTGGTGGCTCGCGCCCGTCAACTGGCTTCCCTGGGTCCACATCGAGGAGATGAGCGGCGATGCCAAGACGTACTTCTTCGTTCTGGGTATGGTGATCATCCTGGCCCTGATGTCGAAGAACCTGATGCGCACTCGCGTGGGAAGGTCCTGGGCAGCGATCAGGGACCGTGACATCGCCGCTGAGGTGATGGGTGTTGCCGAGGCGAAGGGGAAGACCCAAGCGTTTGCGATCTCCTCGTTCTACGCCGGCCTCGGTGGGGCGATCCTCGCGTCCGTGGTCGGGCGCATCATCCCCGAATCCTGGGACCTGTTCCTATCCATCGAGTTCGTTGCCATCATCCTCATCGGTGGCGCCGGAACGATGGTTGGCGTGTTCCTCGGAACTTTCTTCGTCATCCTCACGCCTCGATTGGTTGAGGAGGTGACGAACTGGCTCGCCACGCAGGTGTCGGACGGCGGGACCTTCGCGTGGCTTGGCAATCTGTTCATCCGCACGGGTCCGGATGACTACATCGGAATCGTATCCCTCGACGCATATGGACCGGGGCTCAGCATCTTCCAGTTGAACATCGTGCTTTTCGGCGTCCTCATCATCGTGTTCCTGATCGTGGAGCCACTCGGACTCTTCGGAATCTGGATCAAGGTGCGGAACTACTGGAAGGGTTGGCCATTCACCTACTGATAGATCTCGAGCGGTCGGAGAGGGCTGCTCAGGAAAATGGGAAGAAAACAAAGAGGAGAAAACCTGATGAGAAAGCGATATAGCTGGTTCCTGCTGGTCGTAGTCATGGCCCTTGTTGCTGCTTCGTGCGGCGGTGCCGATGACACGACAACCACAGCAGGTGAAGCCGGCGGCGGAGACACAACGACGACTGCCGGTGAAGCCGGCGGCGGAGACACAACGACGACTGCCGGTGAAGCCGGTGGCGAGATTGCAACCGGCCGAGGCGTGGACGCCGACGCGAAGGTGATCACCCTTGGCATGCTTGCAGACCTCACAGGTCTGTTCGCCCCGCTGGTGATCGACATCACCGATGCACAGAAGGTGTATTGGGACAATCTCAACGCTGCAGGCGGAATCGACGGTTGGACGGTTGAGATCCTTGTCGAAGACACGAACTACAACGTTGAACAGCACATCGAGAAGTACGAGAAGATCCGCGAGGATGTCGTGGCCATTGCACAGTCAACTGGCTCTCCAACCAACGTGGCGACCCTTGACAGGTACAAGGAAGACTCGATGCTTGTCATCCCGTTGAGCTGGTTCTCCGGTTGGGCGATCCCAGAATTCGATGGTGGTGTGATGCTCGAGCAGAACACGAACTACTGCATCGAGGCCATGAACATCCTCGACTTCGTCAACGAGATGGGTGGCACGACGATCGCGCTCGCGACATTCCCCGGTGACTACGGCCAGGATGCCGCAGCTGGTGTCAAGGCTGCCGTGGAGTACTACGGCATGGAGCTCGTGTATGACGGTGAAGCAGCTGTCATTCCCGGACAGGACCAGACTCCTGTCATCCAGGGAATCGTGGAGTCCGGCGCAGACTGGACCTTCCTGACAACCAACCCATCGATCGGCGCTGAGATCCTCGCCGGCGCAGTCCAGATCGGCCATCAGGGCGCGTTCACAGGTTCTGTCCCGACGTACAACTTCGCGTTGCTCGACTCGCCTGCGGGTCCGCTGTATGACGCGGTCTTCTACCAGGCGGCGTACAACGTCGGTTGGGGAACTTCGACTCCGGGCAACGATGCA
>CBETWC010000086.1:0-7125 GCA_965539925.1 uncultured bacterium | reverse complement strand
CGGGAGCGCTGGGCCAACTCCTCGTTGTTCGGCAGGAACTCAAGTTCCCTGTCGTGGAGACGTTCGCGGTCGAGCCTGTGCATGAGATCAATGTAGCGCTCGATCCTGCGTTGCGAGGACATCGTTTCTTGGGAGATGATCTGGGCCTGGAGGAAGTTGTCGTACAGGATGAATCTGACAACATCGTCGGAGACTGATTCGATGATCTCGTCCCGCTCGGCACGATCGATGGTTCCCTCTGCCTCCGCGATACCCATCAGGATCTTGAGATTGACCTCACGGTCCGACGCGTGCACGCCACCCGAGTTATCGATGAAATCAGCGAACACGCTCCCGCCACGACGATCGAATTCGATCCGTCCGAGCTGAGTGAAGCCGAGATTGCCACCCTCACCGATGACACGGCAACGAAGGTCTCTCCCGTTCACCCGAACAGCATCGTTCGAGCGGTCCTGCACGACATCGTTCGATTCGCCACGGGCCTTCACATATGTTCCAATGCCGCCGTTCCAAAGCAGATCGATCGGAGTCTTGAGGATGATGCGGATCAACTCGTTCGGCGTCAGCACCTCGACATCCGTGTCGAGCGCTGCTCGGATCTCGCTGGTAAGCACGATCTTCTTCGCTGACCGCTCAAAGACGCCTCCGCCGTCGGATATCAGGCCCTTGTCGTAGTCCGCCCAACTCGATCTGCCAAGGCCTGCCACTCGATCCCGCTCGGCCCACGCGCTTGCGGGGTCCGGAGTCGGGTCGAGGAAGATATGGCGATGGTCGAACGCGGCAACAAGCTTGATGTGTTTCGAGATCAGCATCCCGTTGCCGAACACGTCACCCGACATGTCCCCGATGCCAACCACGCTGATCTCGTCCTCGTCGACGTTCACGCCAAGATCGAGGAAATGCCTTCGCACAGACTCCCAGGCGCCGCGGGCCGTGATACCGAGAGCCTTGTGGTCGTAGCCAGCAGACCCACCCGAGGCGAAAGCATCGTCGAGCCAGAAGCCGTAGTCGGCCGCGATCTCGTTGGCCGTGTCCGAGAACGATGCCGTTCCCTTGTCTGCTGCAACAACGAAGTAGGGGTCATCTCCATCGTGTCGGACAACGTCGCTCGGAGGCACCACGACGCCATCGACGAAATTGTCGGTGACGTCCAGCAGGCCACGGATGAAGGTCTTGTAGCCATCCTTCACCTCGTCGTAGGTTGGCCGCCCGGCCTCCGCCGGACGCTTGATGACGAACCCGCCCTTGGCACCGGTTGGGACGATGACGGCGTTCTTGGTCATCTGCGCCTTCATGAGACCAAGCACCTCGGTGCGGTAGTCCTCCATCCTGTCTGACCACCTGAGACCGCCTCGGGCGACCATCCCCCCGCGTAGGTGCACGCCCTCGACATCGCGCGTGTAGACGAATATCTCGTACAGAGGTTTGGGATCGGGCATCTCCGGCACGTCGGCAGAACGGAACTTCAGGGAGAGCGACCGGCGATCTTCGACCCCGATGTTCGTTCTCTCGGTGGCGAGGATCAAGCCTAGGAACCCGCGCAGTATGCGGTCCTCGTCCAGGGACGAGACATCGTCGAGGGCGGCAACGATGCGATCCCCAATCGACTCTTCGCTGGCATCATCACCTTCAGGAGCGAACCTCGCCTCGAACAATCGGACGAGATCCTCAGCAATCCTCGGATGTGCAGCGAGGGCACTATCGACGTACCCGATGGAGAACGAAGGCGTGACCAGCCTCCAGTAGCTCCGGTAGGCCCGCAGGATCGTGATCTCGTTGTGATCGAGGTTCGTCGAGACCAAGAGACGATGCAATGAATCCGACTCGATCTCTCCTGCAAGCGCCGCTTCGATGGCAGCACCGATGCGTTCCCCTGTCAGGTCGATGTCGAGCTCAGCGCCGTCGACCGTGAGAACACCGAAATCGTGGATGAACGTACCCGCGTCGTCCTTGAGACGGGTGGGGACCTCTTCGACGACGACGAGACCGAGGTTCTCGATGTGGGGCATCATCTCTGAGAGGTTGAGTTTTCCTGTCGAGCGATACACCGTGATGCGAGTCAGCGGATCGAGAACGCCCGGCGGATTGACTTCACCCCTCTCGTTCTGGAGACGGACGACCACATCGTTGTCGGACCTCGCGAGAAGGTCCACGTTGAGGACATCCCCAGCCGCGATCTCAACCCCGGTGGCGTTCTTGTAATACTCGGGGAACTTGTCCGTCCAGACGTCAGCCAGACGGTGCGCTTGACTCTCGTCGACACAGCAGAGCAACTCCTCCGTGACTCGATCGTGCCAGTTCCTCGAGAGCGCGACAACTCGCTTCTCGAGCTCGGGAATGTCTACGTCGATACGTGCACCGTCGTCCGTCCACACGGTGAAGTGGATCCGGGCATCGCCTGACTCGCCAAGCGCCAGTCGGTAATCGATGGAGCTACCACCGAAGATCTCGAAGAACATGTCCTGGAGTTGCTTTCGCAAGCTGGCATTGAAGCGATCGCGCGGAACGGTGACGAGTACGCTCACCGACCGGTTGAGCGCGTCCCTCCGAACGATAAGACGCGTCGCCTGCGCCTCCTCTGTCTCCATGAGCTCGCTGATCGTGTCGCCTATGGCATCAACATCCATCGCGAAGAGTTCGTCCTTCGGGAAAGTCTCGAACAGCGCAACGATCGCCTTGTAGTCGTGGGAACCCTCTATGACATCCTGAGAGGCGAGGATGTCGTTGAGTTTCCGGCGGAGGACCGGGGTGCTGGCGGCGGTCCCGAGGTATGCCTTGGATGTGAACAACCCGAGAAGACGCAGCTCGGACGTCATCGTTCCGTCGGCACCGACCTGGCGGAGGCCTATGTAGTCCATGCGCGCATCGCGGTGGACGGTTGAGTGCCTATTCGTCTTCGTGATGACCACCAGGTCCCCACCGATGTAGCGCTCCTGGAGATGCGGTGGCAGGGAGTCGAGACGTGTCGGCTGCGGCTCGGGATCGGGGTCCCGCAGGATCCCGAGACCTGATGGCAGATCCGGCACGATGCACGTTGTGCCGTCCCTATCCGCGATGTCGTACCGTCGATAGCCAAGGAAGACGAAGTTGTCCTCGAGCATCCATTTGAGGAAGTCGACGGTCTCGGAGATCTCTTCGAAGTCGTAGTGGTGGACACCTGTCTTCGCCGTGTCGATCATCGTCGATACGACGCTCTTCATCGCATTGAAGTCAGTCACCACCTTCGACAGATCCTTGAGGGTGGTGCGGATGGCGGCTTCGAGCGCCGTTGACTGGTCTTCGGTCAACTCACGATCGAGCTCGAAGTGCTGGACCGATTCGCGTTGAGTCGCACCGCGGGCTTTGGCGATGCCGGTGAGGCGACCGGCCTCATCCCGTACGGTTCCGATCACTGGATGGAGGTGCCTCAGCACGCTCGCGTCTGCCGTCGCTACCGCCGCCGATATGGAATCAACCAGGAATGGACGGTCATCTGCGATGACCTGAACGACGGATCCCGGCGTCTCGTAGCCACAACCAGCTCCGTGGGGTTTGAACACACGAATCGCGCTTTCACCTGGCCGTCGCTCCCCGAGGAATCCGAGCAGATCACATATCTCGGCGAGAAGTTGCTGCGGCGTGAGATCGGGAAGGTCCACCTCGGGAAGCCGTCGCAGATACATGGCGATGAACGGCTCCATCAAGGACCGCCGTTCCTTCGAATCGCTCTCGGGAATGGCAGCAACGACTCGGTCGATGACAGATGATGCAGAGGCCTTGTCGCCCGTGGTGCCGGTCATGCTCGCGAGGCTAGGCAACTCGGCGTCGCGACGCAGTCAATATTGAGGAGAGAACAAAGGACAAAGGACAAAGGACAAAGAGCAGAGGGCAAAGGACAAAGAGCAGAGGACAAAGAGCAGAGAGCAAGAACGGGGTACCGTTCGCTGGCTACCCAAGCCGTCCACGGAGAGATCATGGCCAACCCCACATTGTCGAAGCAATTCGGTTCGCTGCCCGAGAACAGCACAGCGACCAGCGCGTCCACAGACGCGATGCTTCAGAGCGCGAAGATCCCCTTCGCACCGGGTGCTGCCGAGCCCATGACCATCAGCGGCACCGTCGCAAAGACTGCGTTCCTGCTCGCCCTCGTGGTTGGCGCAGGCATGTGGGGATGGGGGCAGGTACAGCCTGAGTTGGGTGTCGTCAGCATCCCCGGTTGGTGGTTCCTCGTCTTGACCGGCGCGCTGATGCTCGCGATTGTCACAGCGTTCAAGCCTGCCCTCGCCAGATTCACGGGCCCGTTGTACGCGCTCACACAAGGCATTGCACTGGGAGCGATCAGCCATATCTACAACGCCGTCTACGAGGGCATCGTCGTCCAGGCCATCCTTGCCACCGCGGCAGTGTTCATTGCCATGCTCGTGTTGTTCGTGACCGGAACAATCAAGGTGACCGACCGTTTCCGTGGGATCGTCATCGGCGCGACGTTCGGCATCTTCCTCTTCTATATGACGACATTCGTCATCAGCCTGTTCGGCGTCTCCATCCCGTTCTTCTCCGGAGGCCTCGGCATCGTGTTCTCTGTCGTGATCGTTGGCATTGCCGCAATGAACCTCATGCTCGATTTCGACATGATCGTGCGAGCCACCAACGCCCGTGCCCCCAAGAGCTGGGAGTGGTACGGAGCGTTCGGCCTCATGGTCACCATCGTGTGGATGTACATCGAGATCCTCCGCCTCATCGCCCTATCACGCGACTAACCCCGGCCTTGCGTAAATGAGGGGGTCTGGGCGTCTGTAGCCTCGGGGCGATGCCCAACAGACTTGCTGACGCGACTTCTCCATACCTCAGGCAACACCAGCACAACCCCGTTGACTGGTATGAATGGGGTGAAGAAGCGTTTGCCGAGGCCGAGCGCAGGGACGTCCCAGTGATCCTCTCGGTTGGCTACGCGACCTGTCACTGGTGTCATGTGATGGCACACGAGTCGTTCGAAGACGACCCGACTGCTGAATTCATGAACGACCGATTCGTCAACATCAAGGTCGATCGCGAAGAACGGCCCGATATCGACCGGATATACATGGATGTCGTGACGGCAACCACCGGACGCGGAGGGTGGCCGATGACGGTGTTCCTCACTTCGGACCAGAAGCCGATCTTTGCGGGGACCTACTTCCCGAAAGAATCGATGGGCCACCACCCATCGTTCATGGATGTCATGTCGGCTGTGCTGGATGCGTGGGACACAAACCGGCCGGGAGCCCTTGAGCAAGCAGACAGCATTGCAGCTTCGATCTCCCGCCGGCAGGAGGAGAAGGCTCCGTTGCCGCGTGTCGAGGACATCGAACGGGCAGTCGAGCGGATGTCAGGCACCTTCGACAGGGCCAACGGCGGGTTCGGATCTGCACCGAAGTTTCCACAGGCACCGTCTCTCGAACTCCTCTTGAGAATGGCAGCGCTTCGACCGGATACGAGCGCTGCCAAACACAGCCTCGACATGCTTGTTCGGCAGTTGTCGGCGATGTCCAAAGGTGGGATCTATGACCACCTCCTCGGTGGCTTCGCCCGTTACTCGGTTGATGCGGCGTGGGTCATCCCCCACTTCGAGAAGATGCTCTACGACAACGCCCAACTTGCGCGTGTGTACCTTCGGGCATGGCAGCTCACCGGCATCGAAGCATTCAGCCAAGTCGCCATCGAGGTGCTGGACTACCTCGACATCGCCATGGCTGACGACCACGGTGCGCTGCACTCTGCTGAAGACGCCGATTCGGAGGGCGTGGAGGGCAAGTTCGCCGTCTGGTCGTGGGATGAGCTTGGTCAGATCCTCGGCGATGACCGCGAGCTTGCCTCGGCGATCTACGGCGCAACACCGGAGGGCAACTTCGAAGGCACCAACAACCTGCACCGGTTCGTGGGGCTCTCCGAGATCTCAGCAGCGACCGGCATCGAGATTCCGGAGATCCTGGATCGGAAGCGGACAATCGACGACCTCCTCCGTATCGCACGGGCGCAACGGACTCCGCCAAGCCGGGATGACAAGATCGTCACGGCTTGGAATGGACTCGCGATCCGGGCCTTCGCTGAAGCTGGCGTGATCCTCGGTGAGCCCCGCTACACGGCGCGAGCGAAGGCCATTGCTGACTTCCTCCTCAGCGAGGGGTTGCCAGATGGCGCCCTCGTCCGATCCTGGCGAGACCGCCCCGGTCACCAAGCATTCGCCGATGACTACGCCGCACTCGCCGTTGGTCTATACGTGCTCTACCAGGCGACAGGACAAGAGCGATGGTTCACCGCTGCAGAGGAACTCGTCGCAGAACTCAGGAAGCACTTCGCCGATCCCGCTGGTGGATTCTTCAACACATCGGATCGCTCCGACGGCCTCATCGCCCGACCGAAGACGACACAGGACAACCCGACGCCGTCAGACAATGCTCTTGCGATGGAGGCATTGCAACTCCACGCCGCACTCACCGGCGACACGGGCGCGACTGTCGAGGTGGGCGAGACCATGAAGATTCTCGCAAACGATGCTCTCCGCTATCCATCATTCGCCGGATACGGGCTGTCCGTTTGGCTCACGCAACTGATGGGGATCAGCGAAGTTGCGGTCGTGGGACGACACGATGAGAGACGCCCCATGGAGCGAGTCATCTGGAGCAGTTATCGACCAAATGCCGTCATCGCGATCGGGGATGGCTCGGACTCCGTCGTACCCCTGCTGCAGAACAGGCCTTCGGGTGATGGCGCGCTCGGGTACGTCTGTCGGAACCTCGTCTGTGACTTGCCGGTCGACTCAGCAGATGCGCTGGCAGACAGTCTCGAAACGACGATCTAACGCCGGATGAATTCGGCCGCGCGGCTACGCATGAGCGGCAACGACACGGTCACGATCAGCACCATCCCGGCAGCCATGGCAAGGAAGCCAGCGGCTCCCTGGCTCATCGCACCATCGACGAACGCTTCGTGACATGTCGCTGAGAAGTTGCCCGCGCGATCAGAGCCGCGGGAACCCCACGTGACCGAGTTGCAGGAATCTGAGATGAAGATGCTGATGCCGGTCGCAGCGAAGGTGATACCTCCGAGCGCGACCACGAGTCGCAGCAACATGGATTACTCCTTGGGATTGATGGGCGGACCAGG
>CBETWC010000085.1:0-7128 GCA_965539925.1 uncultured bacterium | reverse complement strand
CTCCTAGACCAGTTCGATGACGGGGATGACCCTGTCCGTACCCGCCTGGTACTCGGCGAACTGTTCGAACTGACTGGCCTGATGGGAGAAGACATCATCGCGCTCGGCTCGATCGAGTTCGACCGCGGTCTTGTCAGTCCTCTCTGTGCCGATCTCAATTGATACTGCTGGATTGGTCTTGATGTTGTAGTACCAGTCCGGGTGTGAGTGGGCTCCGGCCTTGGATGCAAAGACGAAGAGCCGATCATCGCGCGAGAGATACATGAGTGGATGCTCCCTGTGCGTCCCCGATCGAGCACCAGTCGTGTGCAGGATCAGCAGCGGTTTCCCTTCGAACATGCCTCCGACCCGGCCATCATTTGCCCTGAATTCGTCCATGATCCCGGCGTTCCAGTCCGACATGTGCACCTTCCGTTGGGGGCATATACAACGCTCCCGGCACCCGGTTGTATTCCCTGCCGTCGATGGGGACGGAATACACATCTCGGATCCGTGTTGACCCATGTATGGCTGCCCCACTCCGAACGCCGACCGCGATCATTCCCTCCATCCGAGCTCTTGAAGGTGCAGGCTTTGCTGTGCGGAGGCCATTTCCGACGAGCACAGTCGACCACTACGGACCGTTCCTTCTCCTTGATGAGATGGGTCCCGCGGACAACGCGCCGGGTGAAGCCAAAGGAGCACCCGACCACCCACACAGGGGGTTCGAGACCGTCACCTACCTCCTCGACGGGGAGATCGAGCACGCAGACTCGGTTGGGAACCGCGGCGTCATCCACCCCGGTGAGGTCCAGTGGATGACCGCTGGTGCGGGCATCGTGCACTCTGAACTGCCGACGGACAAAATCCTGAGACAGGGTGGCCGCGTGCACGGATTCCAACTCTGGGTGAACCTCCCAAAGGCAGCAAAGATGCACCGCCCGAGATATCAGGATCTCACCAAGGACCGGATTCCCGTGGTGGACATCGACGGTGGTCAGGCAGTGGTGATCGCCGGTGAGGCGTACGACACCCACGGAGCCGCAGACACGTTCCTACCCATTACCTACGTCCACGTGTCCCTCCGCCCTGGAACGAGCACGAGGCTCGACGCGCCAGCAGATCAGATCGCGTTTCTCTACGTCTTCGGCGGCAAGGCCACGATCCTCCCATCCAACCAGGCAGTGGTGGAAGGCGACTCGGTCTTCTTCGACGCCGAGCAGGGTGCGCTGGCGTTCGAGGCAGGTGAGACCGGTGTTGACATGCTTGTCGGCATCGCCGAACCCCTCAACGAACCGGTCGTCCGCTACGGCCCATTCGTCATGAACACGAAGGCCGAGATCTACAAGGCATTCGACGACTACAACGCCGGTCTCATGGGTTCAATCGAGCCGGAGCTCGCTTAGGGCCGCTATCGCGGCCGGTAGATGTCGGCCCGATGGTCGATGTACAGAACCTTGATGACTGCGTCGACTTCATCGATCTCATAGACCACGCGGTACCCACCAACGCGGGCTGAGTGGAGTCCCGTCAGTTCGCCTCGCAGCGGTTTGCCGACGCGATGTGGATTCTCTACGAGTGGACCGAGGACGAAGTCGACAACGGCGATAGCGATCTTGGCCGGTAGGCGATCAATCGCCCGGCGAGCGGGTCGCGCAACGATCAGATCCCAACCGGGGCCGGTCACTTCACTTCGGAGCGAAGCTTGTCCCGAAGCTGCTCGATGTCGGCTCGCGTGTCGACGTCACCCGAACGGATCGCTTCTCGACCATCTGCGATCGATCGCATCGCTGCATCGTTCGAGAGGATTGCAATGGTCTCCTCCATGGCCTCGAGGTCATCGGTTCCCACGAGTACCACGGCTGGCTTGCCGTTGCGTGTCACGGTCACACGTTCATGGGTCGTGACGACTTCCTCGATCACTTCCGACAGCTTCGCTTTGACTTCTGAGAGGGGCAGTGTCTTCGACATGACCATAATTCTAGTCTGAATCGAGTCAGATGTGAAGGGCTTTGGGACGTAATACGTGGAAGACGCGCGGATAGGGCGTTCCGGGCAAGAGCTGAGAACAAAGAGCTGAGAACAAAGACCGGAAGGGAGGAGATTCCTGCGGTCTACTTCCCGAGCTGGCAATCCCTATCCGCTGATCTTCGTAGTACGACGTTTCGAGGCTCCAGCCGACTACGTTCATTTCCGAAGTCCCGGGAATCCTGACACCTGACACCTGACACCTGACACCTGACACCTGACACCTGACACCGGTACTCTTCCCCCATGTCCTCCTCCCCCCTCAGGAACGTCGCGCTGATCGCGCACGTCGATCATGGCAAGACCACTCTCGTTGATGGGTTGCTGCGCGCTGCAGGCGTGTTCGCAGACCATGAGAAGGTCGTCGATCGCGTCATGGATTCAAGTGACCAGGAGCGCGAGCGTGGGATCACGATCCTCGCAAAGGCTGCTTCCATCGAGTGGAACGGCACCAAGATCAACCTTGTCGACACACCGGGGCACGCAGACTTCGGCGGTGAGGTGGAACGGGCGTTGGCGCTCGTGGACGGCGTGCTGCTTCTCGTTGATGCGGCGGAGGGCCCGATGCCTCAGACCCGATATGTGCTCTCAAAGGCGCTCGAGCGTCAGCTTCCAGCGGTTGTCGTGATCAACAAGGTCGATCGCTCCGATGCCCGCACTGAGGAAGTCGTCGACGAGATCTACGAGTTGTTCTTCGATCTCGATGCCGAGGACCACCACATCGAATTTCCGATCATCTCAGCGATCGCCCGTGATGGCCATTCCATGGTCGGTATCGGCGTTCCCGGACCGGACGAGACGCTTGCGCCGGTGCTCGACGCGATCATCGAGAGCATCCCTGGGCCTGCAGGCGACCCGAGCGCACCATTGCAGGCGCTTGTCACGAATCTCGATGCGTCCGACTACCTGGGTCGGCTCGCCATCGGTCGTGTGATCGAAGGAACCATGCGGGTCGGCGAGAAGGTCGCGCTTGTGCAAGGTGACGACGATCCGATCAAGCGGAAGCTCGGGAATCTCATGGGCTTCGCGAACCTCGGCAGGGACGATGTTGAAGATCGTGTCGCTGGAGACCTGTTCGTTGTTTCCGGATTTCCCGAAGTGGGCATCGGAGACACGTTCGCTGATGTCGAGGTGATGGAGGCCCTTCCCCGACTCGAGGTGGACGAACCAGTACTGCGGATGACCTTCGGTGTGAACACCTCACCCCTCGCAGGAACCGAAGGCAGATTTGTCACTTCCCGGCAGATCCGTGACCGCCTCGAAAAGGAAGTGCTCGGCAACGTGTCGATTCGACTCGGAGAAACATCATCTCCAGAGGTGATCGAGGTTGCCGGTCGTGGCGAGCTCCAACTCTCCGTTCTCATCGAGTCGATGCGCCGCGAGGGCTTCGAGCTTCAGGTTTCACGGCCTGAGGTCATTGTCAAGGAGATCGACGGTGCCAAACACGAGCCACTCGAACGGGTCACCGTTGACGTGCCGGATGAGTACGTCGGCGCTGTCACCCAGGTCGTCGCCCCACGAAAGGGGCGCATTGCAGACCTGAGACCGGGAGAGACGGGCCGCTCTATCGTCACCTTCACAGCACCGTCGCGTGGCCTTCTCGGCCTGCGGTCGTTGTTGCTCACGGTCACCCGTGGGACCGCGCTCGTACACCAGCACCACGAGGGTTGGATCGCTTGGGTTGGCGAGCTCCCGACCCGTCAGGGTGGTGCGATGGTTGCTGACCGCAGAGGAACGTCAACCGGCTTCGCCCTCGACAACCTCCAGAAGCGGGGAGCGCTGTTCATGGGCCCGGGTATCGAGGTCTACGAGGGCATGGTCATCGGCGAGGCCTCACGGCCGGAGAACATGACCGTCAACCCGACCAAGGGCAAGGAACTCACCAACATCCGGACCCATTCGACGGATGAAGCGATCAAGCTCAAGCCGCCCCGCGATATGAACCTCGAGGTGGCCATCGAGTGGATCGCAGACGATGAATTCGTTGAGATCACTCCCGCATCCATCCGCATCCGCAAGCGCCTTCTCACGGAGTCCGAACGCAAGCGGGCGAAGAAGAAGTAGCTCGCTTCGCTCGCAGACCGCTTCGCTGGCAGACCGCTTCGCTGGCAGACCGCTTCGCTGCAAGAGTCAAGACTGAGGACTCTTGATTCTTCATTCTTGATTCTTGATTCTTGATTCTCGAATCTGATCAATCGGGAACCTTATTGGTGCTTCTCGCCGTCCCAACTCTGAGGGACAATGTGAGAGGAGTTTGAATATGCGACGCATGATCATCGCTCTGGTGGCGATTCTTGCGGTGGTAGGCACCGCATGTACGCCGGAAGAGACTGAGAGTTCACCCACGGCCGGGATCATCGATAGCCGGGGACCGACGGGGATACAGGCATTTGCCGCGTCCGGACTGGATCCGTTCGATTCGTGCAATGAATTTCTCGACTACGTCAAGAAGCACGCGATAGAACTCGTAGGTCCGTACGGCCTGGAGGGATACGGCGGCGGACGCCTCTATGCCGTTGATGAGGAGCTTGCCTTCGCCACTGCTGACGTGGGCGGCGATGGATTCGTGAGGAGTGCCCCCGTGCAGGGTGTCGACTACTCAGGTACCAACGTGCAGGTTGCTGGTGTCGATGAACCGGATATCGTCAAGACCGATGGTGAGCGGATCTTCGCCATCGCCCAGGGACGGCTCTACTGGATCGACGCCGTGGGTGAACCTGAGATAGTCGCCTCTCTGCAACTCGACGGCTGGGGTCAGCAGCTCTTCTTGTCCGGCGACAGCCTCCTTGTCATCACCTCCGGCGGATACTTCGGTGTTGAACCGCTCGGTGGCGTCGCATCAGGAATGATCGTTCCCGAGTCTCGCACCGAACGTGTGGTGCTCTCCGAGGTCGATGTCTCTGACCCCGACAACTTCGCAGCAGTCAGGACACTCACACTCGACGGCAGCACCCTGTCATCGCGTATGGCTGACGGCACAGTGCGGATTGTCGTGCGCTCCGGTCCGATCGGATTCGAGTGGGCATACCCGGAGGGGAGCGGCATCCGTGCCGAGCAGAAGGCGATCGAAGCCAACAAGAAGCTCATCGAAGAGTCAACGCTCGAGAACTGGGTTCCTTGGTACATCCTGAAGGATCATCGATCAGGCACGACGTCGGATGGACCGGTCCTTGGTTGTGACCAGGTGGGACACCCGGACGAGTTCTCTGGCCTAACGATGTTGACAATCCTGTCGATAGATCTCGACGAGGGTCTCGAGCCGGGGAACAGCCTCGGACTGCTCGCCGAGGGACAGACGATCTACGCATCGAATGACAATCTCTATGTGGCGACCTCGCCGTGGATGGCGTGGCCCGCAACCCGCTGGGAGGAGCAATCCAAGGACGACACGCTCAAGACCCAGATCCACATGTTCGACATCTCCGACCCCGCCACGGCGCAGTACGTTGCGTCCGGCGAAGTTGAGGGCGTATTGCTCTCACAGTGGTCCATGGATGAATACGAGGGCACACTTCGTGTCGTCGTGACGGACGAGAACCCGTGGTGGGGATCGTCCGATGTCCCAGACACGGCTGTCGTGACAATGCAACAGCGCGGTGCTGAACTCGTCCAGGTGGGTGAGGTCGACGGTCTTGGCAAGAACGAGCGTGTGTATGCGGTCCGCTTCATCGAGGACAAGGGCTACGTTGTCACGTTCCGCCAGGTTGATCCGCTCTACGTCGTGGACCTCTCCGATCCCACGGATCCAGAGGTCAAGGGTGAGCTGAAGATCAACGGGTACTCCGCATATCTGCATCCGATCGGTGAGGACCTGCTCCTCGGCGTCGGACAGGATGCCACCGACGAAGGTCGTACCCAGGGGACACAGGTGTCTGTGTTCGATGTGTCCGATCCGACAGACCCGAGGCGCTTGTCCAGGATCACCTTCGACGAAGCACACTCCGAAGCTGAGTGGGACCACCACGCCTTCCTGTGGTGGTCGCCAGAGGACATTGCAGTGATTCCGATCCAGCGCTGGTCGTGGGACGAGCGCACGGGCAAGGAGGACTACTTCTCCGGCGCAGCAGTGCTGACCGCAAACCCACAGCGGATCAAGGAACTCGGCAAGATCCAGCATCCGAACCAGTTCGAAGGGGATGACGAATGCGATGGGTGCGGTGGCTGGACAGCCCCGATCAATCGTTCACTCGTAATCGGCGACACATTGTTCACGTTCTCCGACAGCGGTGTCCTGGCCTCGGACCTCGACACGTTGGACGACGTGGCTTGGATGCCGTTTGGCTAGAGGTGAGGCATCAGGCAGAACTGCAGAGGAGCTATCAGCCAGCGGCTTCGGAGGCTGCTGGCTGCCGGCTGATAGCTGACGGCTGATAGCTGATAGTTGATAGCTGATTATTGGCTTGACTCCGTGCCGGGACATGCCGAAGATGTCTTGCCGCGCACTATCGAGAAGGAGCAGCGCTTTGCCACGTAGGGAGGCAGAAAGCCCACGTTCACACGACGGACCGTTCGGCTACCCGATCGTCCGGATTCCCGGTTCGCTCCGGAATCCCGATGAAGCCGATGGCCTCGCTGTGGAGTTCACCATCGAGGGCTTCGATGTCACGATGCGTGCCGAAGGCGCCGACCTGGGCAACTGGCCGCTCGCATCCGTGGAGGTCCGGCCCATCGATGCAACCTCGTTCGAGTTCCTCGCCGAAGGTGATCGGTTGGTTTTCGAACCGGATGATCCGGATGTTCTCATCGAGAGTCGGTTGGTAAAGGAACCACTACCGGAGTTGAGCCGCCGCGAGCAGCGCAGGTCGAAGAAGCGTTCGGAGCCGTCACGGAAGGAACTCAAGGCAGCCGAGAAGGCTGAGCGGGACGAACGCAAGGCTGCGGAGAAGGCTGAGCGAGAGGAACGCAACGCTGCGGAGAAGGCTGAGCGGGGCGAACGCGAGGCTGCGGAGAAGGCTGAGCGGGAGGAACGCGAGGCTGCGGAGAAGGCTGAGCGTGAAGCGGCTGCTGAGATTGAGCGCGAGGCGGCGGAGGCTGAGGTTGTGGAGTTGGCTGAGCGTGAGGCGGCTGCTGAGGTTGTGGAGTTGGCTGAGCGTGAGGCGGCTGCTGAGGTTGTGGAGTTGG
>CBETWC010000084.1:0-7142 GCA_965539925.1 uncultured bacterium | reverse complement strand
CGGTCGACATCGTCGTTGGTACCCACCGACTTCTGTCCAAGGACATCGAGTTCAGGGCCCTCGGCCTTGTCGTGATTGATGAGGAGCAACGCTTCGGAGTGGCAGCCAAGGACCGACTGAGAGAACTTCGTGCAAGTGTTGACGTGCTCACGTTGACGGCGACCCCGATCCCACGAACGCTCGAGATGGCACTCACAGGTATCCGTGACGTCAGCAATATCCGAACGGCTCCCCAGGATCGTCACCCGATCCTCACCTACGTCGGGCCATACGATGAGCGCGCCACTGGTGCGGCCATCCGCCGTGAGATGCTGCGCGAAGGCCAGGTGTACGTCGTCCACAACCGTGTGCAGTCGATAGATCACGCGGTCGCGAGGCTGAGAGAGCTGGTACCGGACGCGAAGTTCGCCATTGCCCACGGCCAGATGTCTGAGGGGCAGCTCGAACAGGTCATGTTCGACTTCTGGAACCACGAGTACGACGTCCTCGTTGCCACGACGATCATCGAGTCAGGTCTCGATCTTCCCCAGGTCAACACGCTCATCGTGGAACGCGCCGACCGCCTTGGGCTCGCGCAGCTCTACCAACTGAGGGGTCGCGTGGGTCGCTCCAGCCAACGTGCCTATGCCTATCTCTTCCATCCGGAGGACGACAGGCTCACCGACACCGCGTATCGCAGACTCGAGGCGATCGGGCAGTTCTCCGACTTGGGCAGTGGCTTCGAACTCGCCATGCGTGACCTTGAGATCAGAGGGGCAGGGAGCATCCTGTCGGAGACCCAGTCCGGTCACATCGCCGCCGTTGGATTCGACCTGTACACAGAACTCGTCGCAGACGCCGTCAACAAACTCAAGGGCGAGACCCCTGTTGATGATGAGCCAGAGCCGGTTCGCATCGATCTGTATGCCGATGCCCACCTACCCGACGCGTACGTGAGTGGTGTCGAGGCTCGTCTCGAGGCGTACAGAAGGCTTGCGGCAGCAACAACCCACGAATCCGTGGACGACGTCGTGTCCGAGTGGGAGGACCGCTACGGGCCGCTGCCAAGCGAAGCGACAGATCTCATCGAGGCCGCCAGGCTTCGGGTTGAGGCGATTCGAATCGGTATCACCGAGATCGTGCAGAACCGCAGGGAGGTTCGGATCGCACCGGTGGCGTTGAAGGCATCACAGGAGGTTCGACTGGATCGCCTTGCCCGCGGGTCGCTTCTGCGAGGTTCTACCTTGTACCTGGTACCCCCGACGGAGTCCCCAGCAACCGTGATTGCCGAGTTTCTCCGTAGAATGTGGCCTTCATCTACGCAAACGAATAGCGAACCTGGCGGGAGCTCATGATCACAACGAAACGTATTGTTCTCGCTCTTGCGGCGGTTTCTGTCGTCGCTGCGGGTTGCAGCTCCGCTGATGTAGCAGCCACGGTCAATGGATCCGAGATCCCAGACTCATCGGTCCTGGGCATTCGCGTCGGCAACGAAGACGCGATCACTGTCTCCGCCGAACAATTCCGCAACGACCTCTCGCGCCTGATCTTCACCGAGGCGATAATCACTGCCGCCGAAGAGGACTTCGGCGTGACGGGTGTTGATACCCCCGAAGCCAGAGATGCCTATCTGGCAGCGATGGATCCCGACGAGCAGGCGTATCTCATATCGATCACAGATGACCCGAGTCTCACCGATGCTGCGGTCGATGTGGCCGTGACACAGCTACTTGTCCGTTCGGAAGTCCGCGCTGCAATGGCTGCCGATGAGGACGTGCTTGTCGATGTCTGGCAGAACGAAAGGGCCCAACTCGTCCAGGTCTGTGCCAGCCACATCCTCACCGCAACCGAGCCAGAGGCACAGGAAGTGCTCGCCCGCCTCGAGGCAGGAGAGGACTTTGCCTCCGTTGCGAACGAGGTCTCACTGGACACCTCTTCGGCGAACGGTGCCCTGCCCTGCCCTGTGTCCCCGGCAGCGTTCGTCGGCGACTTTGCCACGGCTGTCGCGACCGCTCCAGTGGGTGAGTTCACCGATCCGGTGGAGACAGGATTCGGCTGGCACATCATCGTTGTCGAGTCGAGAGAGTCTCCCCAAACGCTTGACGAGCTTGCCGAGGATCCTGTCAGATGGGTGCCGGCAGAGACGATCGACTTCCATTGGAATGCATGGATCAACGAGATCGTGAACGGGGCAGAGATCGAGGTTCGCAGCAATATCGGCATGTGGTATCCGCCGGTCGACGGCATCATTCCGCCCCCTCCTTCTCCCTGATATGTCTATTGCGATCGTTGGCCTCGGCCCGGCAGGGATCGAATACGTCAGCGCAACGGCTCGCTCCCTGATCGACGAAGCGACCACGGTCGTGCTTCGGACAGTCAACCATCCTGCGGCAGCGGACCTCGCCGGTACCCGCAGCGTCGTAGCGTGTGATGATCTGTACGAGTCCCTCGCTGAGTTCGACGATGTGTACGGGGCCATCACCGACCGAGTGCTCGATGCCTCAAAGAAGGGATCGGTTGTCTACGCCGTGCCCGGAAGCGCAGTCGTCGGTGAACGCTCGGTGCACCAGATTCGGTCGCGGGCAGCCGAAATGGGAATCGCCGTATCGATCGACCCGGGACTCTCCTTCCTTGACCTCGCATACGTGGCCGTGGGGCTGGACCCCATCGCTGACGGCCTCCAGGTGCTTGACGCACGCGACCTGCCCGATCCGCTGCCTCTTCACGTGCCAACGATCATCACCCAGGTCGACTCCCAATTCAGGGCCTCTGATGTTGCTCTTGCTCTGACACGAACGATCGATCCTGATACGGAGGTGACCGTTCTCGACCGCCTCGGTGATACAGACGAAGTTGTTGTCCAGACGCCAGCGAGTGAGCTCGCCCGATACGAGGCAGGTCCCCGTACGACAGTGTTCGTGCCAGCGACGATCTCAGGGCTTCTCGGCCTGATCGAGATCAACCGTGTGCTCCGGCGTGAATGTCCGTGGGACCGCAAGCAGACACATCACACGCTGTTGACACACCTGATCGAGGAGGCCTACGAGACCGCAGACGCGATCGGGCAGCTGCCGACTGACGCTCCCGGCGGGGAGCCTGACTTCGGCGTCTATTCAGAGGTCGAGGAGGAACTTGGCGACCTACTCCTCCAGGTGCTCTTTCACTCCACGCTCGCTGCCGAGGCAGGGGCGTTCGACATCGATGAGGTCGCCGAGGCGATCCGTCGAAAGCTCGTCCTGCGCCACCCACACGTATTCGGAGATGTGGAAGTAGCAGATGCAGACGAGGTACTCAGCAACTGGGAGCAGATCAAGAAGACGGAGAAGAACCGTGAGAGCCTCATGGACGACATACCGGTCTCCATGCCCGCGGTGGCACGAGCGATGAAGGTTCAGAAGCGCGCAAGGAGTGTCGGATTCGACTGGGACCAAGCCAGTGACGTCGTCGCGGCCCTTCGCGAGGAGATCGTGGAGCTCGAAGACGCCGCGGGCGGTGCAGGTTCTGTCCCCGACGAACTCGGTGACGTCTTCTTCACTGCCGTCAACCTGGCCAGGCACCTGGGAGTCGATCCGGAGGTCGCCCTTCGATCAACTGTTGACAAATTCATCCGACGCTTCAAGATCATGGAAGAGGACTTCACGAACCGATCGACTGACATCGCATCGGCCAACGCCGCTGAACTTGACCAGGCGTGGCAATCTGCCAAGTTGGTATCGGAGTAGCAGATCCCTTCGAAAAGGCCTATGTAATGACATAGGCAAACGTTCCCGCCGTCTACCCTCGGAGCATCATGAGCACATCAGCCACCACCATCGCCAGCATCCATGCCAGAGAGGTCCTTGACTCCCGCGGCAATCCGACCGTCGAAGCCGAGGTAACCCTTTCGGGTGGCGGCTTTGGAAGGGCCATCGTCCCCTCTGGTGCCTCAACAGGAGCGCTCGAGGCTGTGGAATTGAGGGACGGTGGCGATCGTTACGGCGGCAAGGGTGTCCAGCGAGCTGTCACCAACGTCAATGACACGATCGCTCCCCGGCTCATCGGCATGGACGCCACGCGCCAAGAGGGCGTTGACCAGATGATGATCGATCTCGATGGCACACCGAACAAGGCGAACCTCGGAGCGAACGCAATCCTCGCCGTCTCTCTGGCAGTTGCCCGGGCTGCCGCCGCCGGCGTCGGCATGCCCACATACCGCTACCTGGGCGGAACGAGTGCCAGGACTCTGCCGACACCATGTTTCAACGTGGTCAACGGCGGAGCGCACGCTGCCAATTCCATCGACACGCAGGAGTTCATGATCGTTCCTGGCGGCCTTCCCAGCTTCAAGGAAGCACTGAGGGCGGGCGTCGAGGTCTACCAGTCCCTCAAGAAGGTGCTCGCAGGCAGGGGACTTCCGACCAATGTTGGCGATGAGGGCGGGTTCGCCCCCGATCTGCCCGGTGACCGCGAGGTCCTCGAAGTTCTCATCCAGGCGATAGAAACCGCGGGATACAAGGTCGGCGAGGAGATCTCGTTCGCTCTCGATGTTGCGGCAACAGAGCTTTATCGCGCGGGGTCATATGAGTTGTCAGGCGCGACACTCTCGTCAGCTGAGATGGTCGACCACCTTGCGGGACTCGTCAGGGATTACCCGATCGTGTCCGTGGAGGATGGTCTCAGCGAGGATGATTGGGACGGCTGGAAGGTCATGACCGATCAGCTCGGTGACAAGGCCCAGATCGTCGGTGATGACCTGTTGGTCACGAACGTCGATCTCGTCCAGAAGGCGATTGATCTCGGTATCGCCAATTCCGTGCTCATCAAGGTGAACCAGATCGGGTCACTCTCAGAGACTCTGCACACGATGGACCTCGCAGATCGCGCCTCATATGGCACCATGGTGAGCCACCGATCCGGCGAGACGGAGGACTCCTTCATCTCGCACCTGGTCGTCGCGACCAACGCCGGTCAGATCAAGACGGGTGCACCGGCCCGAGGCGAACGGACAGCCAAGTACAACCAGCTTCTTCGCATCGAGGAAGGACTCGGTGCAGACGCCCGATACGCAGGATGGGACAGGTTCGCAAAGTTCAGATGACGGACACACTCGAACGCTCAGAGGCAGAAGCAGCGCCTCGCAGGCCGAAGCGGCGATCCGGCCGACTTCGTTCTGCCCTCTTCATTGTGGCTCTCGTCATCGGAGGATTCGTGGTCACAGGGGTTCTCCCTGTCCGCGAGTACCTCGAACGTGGCACCCAGGTCGACGCTGCTCGCTCGGAGTTGGATCAGTTGAAGGTTGAGAACGCTGCCCTGGCCGAGGACATCGAAGCGCTCTACACGGAGCAGGAACTCGAGAGGCTCGCCAGAGAGCAACTCGGCTTCGTGCGCGAGGGCGAGATCGGTTATGTCGTGATCCCGGGAGAGTCCACGGAGGACCCATCCGACCCCTCACCCCCTGTGGCCACCATCGACGATGACAGGTCGTTCCTTCAGCGCGTCTGGGATTTCGTCACGGGGAGTGACCAAACCGACGATGGATGACCGTCTGGTCGTTGAGGCACAACTGGGACGACCACCGCGCTCGGCCGTCGTAGTCGGTGTTCGCTGCCACCTCGGAATGTCGGTCGTCATTGATGTGCCACCGATCCTCGAAGACGGAACACCATTCCCGACGACCCACTGGCTGACGTGTCCTCTTGCACTACTGCGGATCTCACGACTGGAGTCGGCCGGCGGAGTCAGGGCCGCGGACGAACTGATCGCATCCGATCCTGACACAGCGAAGGCTTTCAGCGACGCCATGGAGCGGTACAGCGACCACCGGGACTCCCTGATCCCGAAGGATTGGGAAGGGCCGAGGCCGAGTGGCGGAATCGCCGGGTCACAGGGAGGCGTCAAGTGCCTCCACGCCCAGTACGCAGACACGGCTTCTGGTAACGACAACCCGATCGGAGCCGACGTCGCGTTCAAGATCGAACCTCTCGACTGCTCTGAGCAATGCGTGAGCATCGGCACCGAGGGCGTGGTGCGCAATCCGTCATGGGTCGAACCCACGTGAGTGTCGCCGCCATCGACATCGGATCGAACTCGGTTCGATTGCTCGTACTGGACGACAACGGCGTGCAACTCGTACGCGAGACAGCAGTCACCGCCCTCGGCAGGGGAGTGGACGCCACGGGCCGGTTCAGGGATGACACCGTTGCTGCGACCCTTGACGTTATGTGTTCGTACGCCGACATGATCGCCGACGCTGGGGCAACGCGCGTAGGAGCAGTGGCCACGTCAGCTTCGAGGGATGCAGAGAACGGTGCTGAACTCATGGATGCAATCGACGAGATCCTCGGTGTGGCCCCTGACATCATCGCCGGTGATCGTGAGGCTGAGTTGGCGTTCACGGGTGCAACAGCCAGAAGCGTGGGCGAATCGCCGTATCTCGTGATCGATATCGGTGGCGGCTCAACCGAGTTCGTGTACGGCTCATCCGAACCGGAGTACTCGATCAGCATCGACCTCGGATCCGTACGTCTGACGGACCGGATGCTGCCGGACCGGCCACCAACGACGACTCAGCTCTTGGACGCCACGTCCCACGCAGATGCGGAGTACTCGTCCGTGGGCCTGCCGGGAACCCCTCGCACGGTCATCGGTGTCGCAGGCACGTTCACCAGCCTTGCGGCGATCGTGCTCGGACTCGACCACTATGACCGCGACGTCGTCCACGCAACGACCGTGACTCGATCCGACATCAAGGAACTGATCACAGAACTCAGTCTGCTCACGATTGAGGAGACCGCCGCGATTCCTGCGCTCGATCCAAGGCGAGCGCCCGTGATCCTGACTGGCGCGGTACTCGTCGATAGAGCAATGCTGGCGGCAGGCACCGACCACATCGTGGTCAGCGAATACGGCCTCCTCAACGCGCTCGCATCGTCCCTGCTGGCCGAAGGCCGATAGCCAAGAGCCTTCTATTCAGTCTTTGCCTCTGCCATTGCCCGGTCGACGAGGTGGCTCGGCAGTTCCTGGTAGTGGTTGAACGCAGCCGTGTACCTGCCCCACCCGTGGGTGAGGGATCGAAGGTCGATCGCATATCTGGCGATCTCGCTGGTCGGTATGAGGGCTTCGACGATCTGGCTGCCGCCCTCGCCTGAGATCGTCCCCTGCACGGAGCCTCGCCTCGAGGCGAT
>CBETWC010000083.1:0-7159 GCA_965539925.1 uncultured bacterium | reverse complement strand
CCTCGCCTCAGCCAGCGATCCCCGGGGGCAGGTTCACGTTGCTCAACGCGCAAGCCGTGGGGGCCACGTTCGGCATTCGAGGATTCAGACCCGGAGATCGGATCGACACCGGAGAGGGGTCAACACCGGTCAAAGAGGTACTCCGTGCCGCGGGCATCCCGGCACGGATGCGTCCGCATTCGCTCACCGTTACGGTTGATGCCAAGATTGCTGCGCTCAGTGGCGTGCGTGTCGCGTCATGGGCGAGGGCACAACGCGACGTGAGCGTCGTCATAATCGAACGGGAAGTGGGCACGTGGACATAGGCGAAGTCCTGATCTCAGCGGAAGAGATCGACGCAAAGCTCGCGGAGATGGGCGCAGCCATCACGCGGGACTACAAGGGCAAGGAACTCCTGCTCATCGGCATCCTGAAGGGTGCCTTCGTCGTCATGGCTGACCTGTCGAGGCACATTGATCTGCCTGTGGAGTTCGACTTCATGGCGGTGTCGTCCTATGGGTCAGCAACCAAGAGTTCGGGAGTTGTGAGAATCCTCAAGGACCTCGATCAGGAGATCTCTGGCCGGCATGTACTCATTGTCGAGGACATCGTTGACACGGGCCTCACGTTGCAATATCTCCTCAAGAATCTCCAGGTCCGCAAGCCGCAGAGCCTCAAGCTCGCTGCGCTGCTGATCAAGGACGGCATCGAGAGACCGCCCCTTGACGTGGCGTATGAGGGCTTCCACATTCCGAACGTTTTCGTTGTGGGCTATGGCCTCGATTATGACGGGAAGTATCGCAACCTCCCATACGTTGCGGTTGTTGACGATTCAGAGTGACCATCGTCAGCCGATAACTTTGACAGAGGTTCGGCGTACCATGTGGCGAAGGACCTCGCACCATACGCGATTTTGTCCATCCCAGGAACGAACAGGAGCACCGTGAACCGCACCGCGAGAACCATTCTCGTGTATCTCGCTGTCATCTTTCTCGTGGTGATGGCATTCCAGATGGTGTTCAACCAGGCTACGAAGCCGGTCGAACTCACGCTGAACGAGTTCACCGCGACCCTGGAAGCCGGCGACGTCACGGGCGAAGTCCTCATGAGGGACAAGTCAAACGAGCTCAGCGGCACCGCAGAGATCGAGGGCAGTCCGTCAGAGTTCATCGTGAACTACCCCGCAGAGTACGCGTCGACACTCACCGAACAGCTCCAAGCCGCTGGTGTCAACTTCAGGGTCGATCCGGAGAATCCGACGATCTTCGACTACCTGCTGACGTTCATCCCTTATCTCTTGATCTTCGGCCTCTTCTTCTTCGTCATCATGCAGATGCAGGGTGGTGGCAACCGGGTGATGCAGTTCGGCAAGTCCAAGGCCAAATTGGTCAACAAGGACACGCCGACGGTCCTCTTCAGCGATGTCGCCGGTGCGGAGGAGGCAGTCGAAGAATTGGAGGAGATCAAGGAGTTCCTGGCACACCCGCAGAAGTTCCGTGCCATGGGGGCCAAGATCCCCAAGGGAGTCCTGTTGTACGGCCCTCCAGGGACAGGTAAGACCCTGCTCGCACGAGCAGTCGCGGGCGAGGCCGATGTTCCCTTCTTCTCCATCTCCGGCTCGGACTTCGTCGAGATGTTCGTCGGTGTTGGAGCCTCGCGGGTCAGGGACCTCTTCGATCAAGCGAAGCAGAACTCACCATCCATCGTCTTCATCGATGAGATAGACGCCGTTGGGCGCCATCGCGGCGCCGGACTCGGTGGCGGCCATGATGAGCGTGAGCAGACGCTCAACCAGCTCCTCGTCGAACTTGACGGGTTCGATCCGAATGTCGGTGTGATCGTGATTGCGTCAACGAACCGGCCCGACATCCTTGATCCTGCTCTCCTGCGTCCTGGTCGCTTTGACCGGCAAGTTGTCGTCGACCGTCCTGACCTCAAGGGCAGGGAGAAGATCCTCGAAGTTCATGCAAAGGGCAAGCCGCTGGCCGAGAACATCGAACTTTCTGTCCTCGCGAGACAGACCCCAGGCTTCACCGGCGCCGACCTCGCGAACCTCATCAACGAGGCTGCCCTTCTCGCTGCGCGCACTGGTGCTGATCAGATAACGATGGCGTACCTCGAGGAAGCCATCGAGCGGGTGATTGCCGGACCCGAGCGCAAGAGCCGCATCATGTCAGACGCCGAGAAGAAGATCACCGCCTACCACGAGGGTGGGCACGCCCTGGTGGGCTATGCCCTGCCTGCTGCGGATCCCATCCACAAGGTCACGATCATCCCTCGAGGACGTGCCGGGGGGTACACGTTGTCACTTCCCCTCGAGGACAAGTACTACACGCGGCGTTCAGAGATGATCGATCAGCTCGCGATGCTCCTCGGTGGTCGCACAGCAGAGGAACTCATCTTCGTCGACCCAACCACAGGCGCCGCGAACGACATCGAGAAGGCGACAGGTATCGCCCGAAAGATGGTCATGGAGTACGGCATGAGCGACAAGCTCGGGCCTCTCCAATACGGCAAGCCTGAGGCCGAAGTCTTCCTGGGTCGTGACTATTCGACCCATCAGGACCTCTCGAACGAGGTTGCTGCAGCGGTCGACGAGGAGATCAGATTCCTCATCCACCAGGCACACGATGAGGCGCGCATGATCCTCACCACCCACGAAGAGGCCCTGCACCGGGTCGCGGACGCTCTCATCGAACGGGAGTCCCTCGACGCAGATGAGATCAAGGAGATCTTCAGCGACGTGCCCAAGTGGGAGCACGCCAACGGAACCATCAGGCTGAAGGCGCCAGAGGGCATCCAGTCCGTACGTGGTGGAGTTGCCGCCCGTAGCGACAGAGGTTCCTGAGCCTGTGCCGGACTCCGGCGTCTGGAAGCTCAGGCACGCATCGATTGCGCTCGACCGACCTGTTGTGATGGGGGTCTTGAACACAACGCCCGACTCCTTCTCGGACGGCGGCGCATATGTCGACATCGACGCTGCTGTCGAGGCGGGGTTGAAGATGATTTCCGAGGGTGCCTCGATTGTTGATGTCGGCGGCGAGTCCACCCGACCCGCAGCGCCGCTGGTATCTCTCGACGAGGAACTGAGACGAGTGTTACCTGTCGTGGAGCGACTGGCGTCCAACGGTGTCCTCGTCTCGATCGATACATCGAAGCCTGAAGTTGCCCTGGCAGCGGTCGATGCAGGTGCCGCCGCGGTCAACGATGTGACCGGTCTGGAGACCCCGAAGATGCGCGATGTGTGCGCTGACACAGGTGTTGGCGTGGTCCTCATGCATATGCAGGGCACGCCGAGGACGATGCAGCGCAATCCCCACTACGACGATGTTGTTGCGCAGGTGAAGCAGTATCTGGCCGACGGAGCACAAGGGGCAGTTGCGGCAGGGATAGCGCACGACTCGATCGTCGTCGATCCTGGGATCGGGTTCGGCAAGACGTTCGCTCACAACATCGAGCTGATGTCTCACTTGGATGACTTCACCGACATCGGCCATCCGGTGCTTCTGGGCACAAGCAGGAAAGGATTCCTCGCGGAGATCCTCGAGCCTGTTCGTGGCGCCACATCACCACACGAACGTGATGGTGCAATGGCAGCGACCATCGCTCTTGCGGTCGCGGCCGGTGTCAGGATCGTCCGTGTCCACAATGTTCCTCTTGCGGTTGAGGTAGCGCATACGGCCAACGCTATCGTGCCGCAGGACAATGGCAAAGAAACCAACAGGGCTTGAGCCCAGAGGATTCCGGTGGGTGATCAAGGATCGCCTGGCGGTCTCAGAACGCATCGGGGGACACGGGTTCCAGCACCGTCGTGTTCGACGCGAGGAAGAGATCATCTGGCTCAAGGACCACGGTGTGAACGCCGTGATGAGCCTTCTCGGTTCGAACCAGAACTCCTTTGCATACACAGGTGCGGGTCTCTCGTTCGCTTCGTACGAGATCCCTGAGGAGCTCGAGCCTGATGACGTCGATGCCGTATACAAGGTACTCGCAGATGCGTTGGCCCCCGATGATGCCGTCGTGCTCGTGCATCGCGACACGATCGATGACATGCTTGCCGGCCTTCTTGCCGGTTACCTCATCTACTGCGGAATGCTCGACGATCCGATCGTTGCCACAGATGTGATCCAACGCATCCTCGGGCGCGCGATCGGCCCTGAGGGACGTCGCCTCATTCCCCAGCAGTAGCCGATGCCAACCGCCTTCCTGGCTCTTGGCTCCAATCTGGGCGACCGCATGGTCCACCTCGAGGCCGCTGTGCGGTCAATGGGTGAATTGGGCACCGTCACCGCTGGATCTCCAATCTATGAGACAGCCCCTGTCGGTGGCCCCGAACAGGGTCCGTATCTCAACGCAGTTGTGGCCCTGGACACGGAGATGTCCGCGAAGGGGCTTCTCGACGGGTTGCTCGGGATCGAGCGATTGGCCGGGCGCAAGCGAGGAGAGCGTTGGGGCCCGCGCACTCTCGATCTGGATATCCTGACGTACGGCAGCGAGACCATCGACGACGTCGGTCTGACCGTTCCCCACCCAGAGATCAGAAACCGTCGTTTCGTGCTGACACCACTTGCTGACATCGCCGTGAGCCTTGCCGACGACCGGGGTCCCTTCGCCGATGCCCTGTCCGAGGTGGCAGACCAACGTATTCGAAGGCTCACCGGCCCATATGACATCGATGAGTCTCGCTGGATGCTCGGCATCGAAGCTGCCTCCGAGCTCGAGGAATCCGATGGCGTGTTCCATGCCGGAGCACCGACAGATTGGTCGAATCCAACCGGTGACATGTTCGGCGCGTTCCTGTCGACGGTCGTGTTACGTTCGGTCGGCTTGATTGCTCAGGGCCACCAGCCGTCCTCGGTGACGTACCGGTTCGTGCACGGAATCCCGCTGGGATCAGACATCGAGGTCTCTCCCGTCATGGTGCGAAGCACCAGCCGATCAGCAGACTACGTCGTCGCCCTGTCGGTCGAAGGCCAGACGATGGGCAGGGCATCAGTCACGACCATTCGGGAGCCGAGGATCGTAACGATTGCTCCCCCCGCCCCACGCGTTCTGCCGTTGTCCTCGTGCACACCGGTCGACGAACTCTTCGCTCCCATCGGCCGGCTGGTTGGTGCCTCGGCACAGAGCTGGCGACCGCTCGAGCGTTGGGATCTCCCCGATCTTTCCCGGGGCGACACAGATCTCTTCCGTGCGTGGAGCCCGAATCTGGCCGTCGGTAGTGACGATCCATTCCTCCGCGCAGCGGCCATCCTGATGCCGATTGACGCCCTCATCTGGCCATCTGCGATGTATCGGCTCGGTCTACTTGGAACGAAGGAGATCGTTGTGACGCCAACGCTTGACTTCTCTGGTCGATTCCCCGACCTCTCCGTCGATCCCGGCTGGCATCTCGGAGAGGTGCACGTGGACCACATGACAGACCGCTCGATCTCCGGCACGATCCGTGTGTGGGCCGACGACGGAACCTACTTGTCCGTGGGCACCTCGCACAATCTCGTGATCGGTGGCAGTGACCTCATCGTCAGCGCTGACGCCTGACGCCTGATAGCCTTCCGCAAGGACCGATACCCGACTTGGATCGGAGCCGTATGAACATTGCAATCGTTGGATCCGGCCGAGCGGGCGGGGCTCTCGCCATCGCCGCTTCTCGGAGCGGGCACTCCATCACTTCCATTGAAGGGCGCAACGCCGAATCGGTCGCGCGCCTCGTGGCACTTGTCGAAGTGAACCACGGCACACCGGATCTGCGCATTATTGCCGTGTCCGACGACGCCATCCCTGAGATCGCCGCCGTTGTGGCAGATCTTGGCGACCCGGTTGCGACGGTGCACGTGTCCGGAGCTGTAGGGGTTTCGGCTCTGGATGTGATCGCCGCAACCGGCGTGCAGACCGGCTCGGTGCATCCCCTTCAGACACTCCCCGATGCCGAACGGGGTGCCCAGCTTCTCGATGGCGCATGGATGGCCATCACTGCCGAGCATCCGCTGCGCACCCAACTCCATGACTTTGCCGTCTCCCTCGGTTGTCGACCCTTCGACCTCAGTGACGACGTCAAGCCGCT
The DNA here is from genome assembly GCA_965539925.1 of uncultured bacterium. Taxonomy (GTDB): domain Bacteria; phylum Actinomycetota; class Acidimicrobiia; order Spongiisociales; family UBA5794; genus B3-G11. The sequence goes on along the minus strand of CBETWC010000083.1, from coordinate 1,116 downwards.
GTATCACGCTGCTGCAGCCGCTTGCGCGAACTACACGTTGACAACCCTCGACCTCTCGCTTGCCCTCTTCGAGGCCGCAGGCGTGCCGTTCGAGGCAGCACATCCGTTGATCGAGGCGGTCGTTGCGAATGCGTTCGAACTCGGTCCCGCGGGAGCGCTCACCGGTCCAGTGGCACGTGGCGATGCCGCGACGGTCGCTAGCCAGGTCGCTGCAATCCGCGAACGTGTTCCGCAGGCTGAGCAGCTCTTCATCGACTTGGCACGATCGACTGCAAGGCTTGCGGGAACATCCGATGTGATCGAGCGAGCGCTGAAATGAAGACGGTCGGTACGTTCAGAGAGGCGAGAGAACTCGTCGTCGGGTCGGTCGGCCTTGTGCCGACGATGGGATTCCTCCACGAGGGGCACCTGAGTCTCATCGAGGCGGCGCGTGAGGCCAATGATTCAGTGGTCGTGAGTCTCTTTGTCAACCCGCTGCAGTTCAACGTATCGTCGGACCTGGACTCGTATCCACGGGACGTCGATCGAGACACAGCGCTCGTACACGAGGCCGGTGCCGACGTCCTCTTCCTCCCCGATGTACACACCATGTTTCCGACCGCGCCCCACACGACCGTCAAGGTCGAAGGCGTATCAGACGCCATGGAGGGGGCACACCGGCCGGGGCATTTCGCAGGCGTGGCAACCGTTGTGGCGAAGCTGTTCTCTGGGCTCCAGCCGGACAGCGCGTACTTCGGGCGGAAGGATGCCCAGCAGCTCGCCGTCGTGAGGACGATGGCAGCCGACCTCTCGCTGCCCGTGGACATCCATGGGCAGCCCATGGTCAGGGAGTCCGATGGCTTGGCGTTGTCGAGCCGCAACATTCGGATCCGTGAGCAGGATCGTTCCCGAGCCCTGGAGCTGAGCAGCGCCCTGTTTGCGGCGGCGGACCTGTTCGAGGCGGGGGAGCGGTCGGCAGATGTGCTGCGGATGGCTGCTTGGGCCCGACTCGATGTTGCCACGGCGGCAGGCGTCGAGTACGTCGAGGTAGCGAACGCATCCGACGCGGCGATCGTCGACGAGATACATGACATGGCATTCATCGCTCTTGCCGCGAACATCGGCGATGTTCGACTG
>CBETWC010000082.1:0-7175 GCA_965539925.1 uncultured bacterium | reverse complement strand
TTCCGGGGCCCTTCTTCTATTTGATTTCCGTAGTACGTCGTACGTATTGCGAAGATCAGCGGATAGGGATTGCTAGCTCGGGAAGTAGACCGCAGGAATCTCTTCCCTTCCGGTCTTTGTTCTCAGCTCTTGCCCGGAACGCCCTATCTGCGCGTCTTCTACGTACTACCTCGATCTCTTCGTGCGCGGCGCTGAGAGCTTCACCTTCAACGGGCGTCCGCTGAGGTTGGAGCCATCGAGGGCCCGAAGTGCTCTCTGCGCGTCAGCGTACGGCATGTCGACGAAACCGAAACCCTTGGAACGGCCACGGTTGTCGATGATGACCGTGGACTGCTTGACCTTGCCGTATGGGCTGAAGAGCACACGGACATCATCGTCGGTGACTCCCCAGGGCAGGTTCGAGATGTGGAGGCTCTGCGTGCCATCGGGGGTCGGTTTGCGCTTCTGAGTCACACGAGGCACAGGGTGACCGTCGACGGTCGCGATCGGCTCCGGCCTCTTCTTCTTGTTCTTTGTGCTCTTCGTGTGCTGCTGCTTCGCAGGACGTGGCTCTTCGCGTCTCGTGCGCTCCTGGTTCCCCGGGCTTCGCTTCTCGATGGGGTGACGCAGGTCGAGCTGCTCTTGGATCCGTCGCACAGCCCGCTTCTGTCCTCCGGTGACCAGGCTGATGACGGTGCCAGACGCACCGGCTCTGGCGGTACGGCCTGACCGGTGCAGGTAGTCTTTGTGGTCGGCAGGTGGGTCGTAGTGGACGACCGAGGCAACCGCATCGATGTGGATGCCACGTGCTGCAACATCTGTGGCAACCAGTGCCTGCGCATCGCCGCTGGCGAAGGACTGGAGTGCCCTCCGTCGCTGGTTCTGCGAACGGCCGCCGTGCATGGCTACCGCTCCGACGCCTTCGCGCGAGAGCTGCTTCGCGAGCCTGTCCGCACCGTGACGGGTCCGGGTGAACACGATCGAGCGGTCAGCCATGTCGATGATGTTGGCTGTGTGGCGCACCTTGTCGTTCTGCTCGACGAGCCAGAAGTGATGCTCCGCGTCTATCTCGTCAGAATCGACGGTCCCAGCCTCGTGGCGAACCGGATTGTTCTGGTACTCGCGGATGAGTACGGCAACGTCTCCATCGAGTGTTGCTGAGAACAGGAGTGTCTGCCGGTCCTTTGCCGTCTGATTCAGGATGCGCCGAACATCGGGGAGGAAACCCATGTCGGCCATGCGGTCTGCCTCGTCGATAGCGACGATGTTGACTTCCGAGAGGTCAACCGTTCCCTGTTCGATGAGATCCTCGAGACGACCGGGCGTTGCGACAAGGACGTCGACGCCTCTGCGCATCCAGTCCTTCTGTGCCTGGTAGCGGACGCCACCGTAGATGGCGAATACCTGGCGGCGCATTGCCTTGCCGTACGGTGCGAGGTCTCGGCGGATCTGTTCAGCGAGCTCGCGGGTAGGAGCGAGGATGAGCGCCTTCGGGCGGTTCGGCTGAGCCTGTCCGACGGTCGCGAGGATCGGGAGACCGAACGCAAGCGTCTTGCCAGAGCCAGTTGGCGCACGGCCAGCAACATCCTTGCCCTCTGAGGCATCCTGGATTGTTGCTGTCTGGATGGGGAACGGTTCAGTGAAACCCTGCTTCTTGAGGGTTGTGACAAGGGCGTTGGGCAGCCCGAGGTCAGAAAAGGTGGTAGTCATGATGATTCCTTGCCCGGTTGGGGCGGTAGTTGGTTGCCTTCTCGCTCGTACCAGATGGCTCTTGCCTGTCCAGTTGAGTCGGGTGGAAGAGGCAGTCCAACCGGGTGAGAATCCGTGCCGTTGATCACCGGGGTAGCGTCATGCGCTGGCCTCCGCCCGGTGCGGTCCCGGAAAGGTAGCAGGAACTCGACCTACAGAGCCCCCTTTCGTTGTCCTCCCTTCAGGGAGGACGGAACAGCGACGAAGTCGATGTTCAGGAGGGGGTGCGAGCCTGCGAGCCTCAAGCGGCACGCCACCAGCAACCCCTCGACAAACGCCAAACGATGAACGCCAAACGATGAACGCCAAACGATGAACGCCCTACTCGCGCTCGAAGACCTGGCCCAATCCGGCGGGCGCCTCGCTTCCGAGGAGGTTCCGCATTCTCGGGAACCGGTTGCCGAGTGTCCTGAACCAGTCCGAGTAGACGAACGCGAGGGCGAGGATCATGAGGGGGAAGGGTGCGACGGGGAGTACCTGGGCCACTCCGGGGAAGACATCCTGAAGCTGGAACGCAAGCACCTGGAGTGCACCGAACATGTAGGCGCCGAATGCAACTCGCAAGGGGTGCCAGCCCCCGAAGATCACCATGGCAAGGGCGATCCAGCCCAGGTTGAGGGTCAGCGTCTCCCTCCAACCGAGCTTCACGTCGAGCGAGTAGGCAGCTCCGGCAATGCCGACCATCGCGCCTCCGAGCACGGTGTACCAGAAGCGCAGCTTGTTGACGGCGACTCCCCGGGCGAACGCCGCCTCAGGCCGTTCACCGATTCCCTGGATGATGAGGCCCGGGCGTGTGCGATAGAAGAACCACCATGTTGCACCGATCGCAACGAAGCTGGCGTATACGACGAGGTCCTGATCGAACAGCACCTTTCCGAAGAAGGGGATTTCGGACAGGATTGGGATCCGCAGCGGAGGAACCCTCGGCCCGCGCTCGCCGACGAACGGATCACCGAGGAAAGATGCCAGGTCGATGGCAAGCAACGTCAGGACGAAGCCGACAGCGATCTGGTTCAGCTTCAACGCGATGCTCGAGTAGGCGATGATTGCCGCAATGGCACCCCCGACAATCGCGGCGGCGACGAAACCGACAAGGGCATGGCCTACCCAGAACGCGACAGCGAATGCCGTCATCGCTGACAGCCTGATGCTGCCTTCAAGGGAGAGGTTGATGACGCCCGACTTCTCGGTGATGGTTTCGCCCATGGCCGCGATGATCAGAGGTGCAGCAGCCGCAACGATGGAGTTGAACGTGGCTTCCATGGCTAGCGCTCCATCCCCGAACCCAGGGTTCCAGCCCCCGAAAACGGTGGTACGAACCCTGGGTTCGCGATGCGGAGGGTTGGTGGTCGGGGCATTAGGGCTCCTCTCGGGGAGTCAGTGTGCCGCCGGGATGCCTTGCCGCCCAGGCACCTGCGAAGAGGACGAACAGGACGATGATGCCCTGGAGCACACCAGCGAATGCAGAATCGACACCCAGCCTGAGGTCGAGTTGGGTGCCACCGACGCTGATCGCCACGAAGAACAGGGCGATAGGAGCGATTGCCACCGCTGAGAACCCGGCAAGCAACACGACGAGTATCGCAAGGAATCCGTAGCCACCTGAGACGGCCGGAACGAGTTTGTGATGGAACGCTGTGGCCTGCACCGTTCCTGCAATGCCGGCGAATGCGCCGCCAAGGGCCATGGCACCGAGGATGTACCGGTTCGTCGGGATGCCTCTGAGGTACGAGCTGTATGCGTTGTTGCCGACAGCCTTGAGCTTGAGGCCGAAGAGGGTTCCGCGCAGCAGCATCCATACGAGTACGACGCTGATGATCCCCAGGATCACGGGGATGACCGGCCATCCGACGCCGAGGGCCTCGAACTCGGGCATCCAGGCTTCTTCACGGAAGATGTCGGTACCGCTGGTCGAGGCGACGCCAGCTCGCTTCCATGGCCCGATGACGAGATAGGTGGCCATACCGGCAGCGACGAAATCAAGGCCCAGCCCACCGAAGATCTCGTGGACACGGAAATGGGTCTTGAGCACACCGGCCAGGAGCGCCCAGATCAACCCTCCGATGGCGCCAGCAACGATCGTTGCAGGGACGACGACCCAGCCAGGACCGGGGAGTTCCCTCGCAATCCATGTCGCTGCGATCGCACCCATGATGACCTGACCCTCGACACCGATGTTCCACAATCCTGCCGCGAATGTGATGACGAGGCCTGCGGACGCGAGGATCAGCGGGGACCACGCAAGCAGTGTCGCTGAGATCTTCGGGGCCGACCCGAGCGATCCCTCGACGAGAAGACCCAGTGCCTCGAATGGTGGTGCACCCACAGCGACCAGCAGCAAGATGCCGACGCCGATGGCTGCGAGCACTGCAACAGAGGTGGCGATGACCGCGCGGGATCCGTTCATACGCGTTCCCTCCCGCCGATCAGATACCCGAGTTCCTCGCCATCGAGGTCAGAGGCACCACGGATGGCGAACACCTCTCCGCCGAAGAACACGATGATCCGGTCGCTGTATCTCAACAACTCATCGAGGTCTGCAGATCCAAAGATGATCGACGTGCCACTTGACCTACGTGCGAGCAGCCTGGTCCATACATAGGCGGCTGACTCAACGTCGAGGCCTCTGGTCGGGTGCTCGAGAAGGAGAAGCTTCACGTCATCCGGGATCATTGCAAGGAGCAGGCGCTGCTGATTCCCTCCCGAGAGTGCTTCTGCATGGGAGTCTGGCCGACCCTTGATCGAGTAGTCGCCGATCTCGGCTTCAGCGGCCTTCTCTGCCTTCTTCCAATCGACGAAGAAGCTCTTGTCCTCGGACGAAAGCACGAGGTGTTCCGTGATCGAGATCCCCTGAATGAGCCCCTCTTCGAGGCGACCCGCCGGGAGGTAGTGAACGCCAGCGGCCAGGTGATCCCGATAGGAAGCCCGGACAAGATCCTTCCCATCAATGCTGAGGACCCCGGCTTCGGGTTCCAGCAGGCCCGCACAGGCTCGTAGCAGCGCCCTCTGTCCGCTGCCTTCGAGTCCTGCAAGGCCGATCACTTCGCCCGCGGCGACCTCCAGGTCGAGACGTTCGATGTGCGTCGTGCCCTCCCGTAGGACGGTATCCGAGAGCTGGAGCATCGTGTCGGCGAGTGGTACAGATGAGTGGTCCTGCTCGACGAAGACCTTGCCAAACATCTTCTCGACGAGCGTCTCTTCAGGTACTGGCATCTCGGCGCCGAATACGACCTTCCCCTGTCTGATCACGGTGACCGAGTCGCAAAGATCCTCCACCTCTTCGAGCTTGTGCGAGACGAACAGGACGATGAGTCCGGCCTCGGCGAGCTTGCGTAGCGTCGTGAAGAGCTGGAGCCGTTGCGTCGCCGAGATCCCCGTCGTCGGCTCGTCGAAGATCAGGACCTTGGCCCCGAGCCACATGAGGCGCGTGATCGCCAGTTGCTGGCGTTCACCGATGGTGAGGCTCCCAGCGAGCCGTGACGGATCGAACTCGAACCCGAGATCGGAACTCACCCGCTTGAGTTCATCACGCATATGGTTGCGGTCGAGCCGTACGGGTCCGGGGCTTGCGAGAGCGAAGTTGTCGAGGACGGTGAGGGGGAGACACACGAGTGGATCCTGGTGCAGCATGCCAATGCCGGACTCGATTGCTTCCGCCGGGGATTCGAGCTGAATCGCTCCGCCGTCGAGGAGGATCTCGCCAGAATCCGCTCCGTAGAAGCCGGAGAGGATCTTCATCAACGTTGATTTGCCAGCACCGTTCTCGCCGAGGATTCCGTGGAGAGACCCCTTCTCGACCGTGAGCGAGACGCCGTCATTTGCCCGGACGGGACCGAAGTGCTTGTGGATGTCCCTGATCTCGAGCGCCATGGGGGCAGGCTACATGTACTCGCTTCGCTCGCGGTAGAAAGTAGAAGGTAGAAAGTAGAGCGAGTCCTTCTACGTTCTACCTTCGTCCTTCTACCGGCGACGCGAAAGCGGGGAGGCTCAAGAGCCTCCCCGCTAATGCTTTGCGCTAGACGCCTAACGCCTAACGCCAAACGCCTCTCAGGAAGAGCTTGCGCCCTCCATGCCTTCGAGGAGTTGCTTCATGTACCAGAGCTGGACATCGGAACCTTCTTCGCCGTCTGACAGGAACGCAGAACCGTCCTGGTAGTTGAGCGGTCCGGTGAACAGATTGATCGAACCATCAGCAAGACCGCTGATGAAGTCTTCGAGCGTGGCGGAGTCGTCACCGCTGAGTGCATCGCCCGTCTTCCAGCCGATCATCGACGTATCGATGTTGTTGATGTCGTCCCAGTCCGGTGCGACCCAGTCGAGATCAGCTTCGAACGAACCGTCGATTGCTGCCGATATAGCCTCCAGGTAGGACGGACCCCAGTTGAAGTACGGGACACCGAGGCACGACTCGGGAGCCTCCGAACATGCGTCTATGTAGTCGTACGGGATTGCCCACACATCTTCGCCGGCAGTCGCCCTCTGCCCAGCAACGATGAGTGCTTCAGTGGTGTCGATTCCGGAAACGACGACGTCAGATCCACCGTCGAAGAACGCATTCGTTACCTCGGTCGGGTCGAGCGTGACGCCCGGGATGTTGAACCAGAAGCCGATCCAGCTCACGTCGAAGCTGAGCGACGCAGGGTCGTTGCCCTTGTCTTCCCAGCACTGCTTGGCCCCGAGGTACACGGAGCTCGCGAGCCTGCGGGTCTCATCGTTGATGAGTGGTCCGAGATAGGAGATCTTGCCGGTCTCAGACGCCAGGGCCGCAGCGCAACCAGCGATCTGCTTGCCGTAGTACATCCTGCCCATGATGTTGCCGAGGTTCGACAGATCGGACTTGTACGCCTGGCCTTCTGCCCACGCGCTGTCACCGGACGACCAGATCATCGGGATGTCCGGATGCGCCGCAGCTGCCGCCTCGATGCCGTCTCTCATGTCGTCAGATGTCGCAAAGATCATCTGTGCGCCCTGAGACACCATGTCATCGACCACCTGCTCAACAGATGTCTCCGGCCTGTCCGCCGGGTTGACGGTGTCGAGAGAGATCATCTTCGCGCCGGTCTTCTCAACAACGTACTCGCCGGCCTCGTAGTGGGCCTGGCTCCAACCTCTGTCGTTCTGTGGACCGACGAGGATCATCCCGAAGGTGAAACCCTCACCGGAGACTTCGTCACTCGAACTTGAACATGCAGCTGCGATCAGCGAGAACGCCGCCAGCATCAAGAGCAAACGAACCGAACGTCTGCCTCTGATCATCTGTATCTCCTTTGTCGTCCAGTTTCTCCGCCGACGCAGATCTGACCACCATGATCAGCACTCGCGATTCGGCACAGCTCCAGATTAGGAGACTGCTGAGGGGTGCACGCCAAGCTATCAGTTGTCAGCTATCAGTTGTCAGCTTTCAGCCATCAGCTCTCACCTATCAGCCAGCACTCGCGCCATTCTCC
>CBETWC010000081.1:0-7180 GCA_965539925.1 uncultured bacterium | reverse complement strand
TTGGTGGGTTGCTTGGTGGGGATGATGATGGCGGCGGTCTTGGCGGTCTTGTTGGTGGGTTGCTTGGTGGGGATGATGATGGCGGCGGTCTTGGCGGTCTTGTTGGTGGGTTGCTTGGTGGGGATGATGATGGCGGCGGTCTTGGCGGTCTTGTTGGCAACGTCCTCGGTGGCGAATCCAGTGGAGGTCTTGGCGGCGTGATCGGGAGTTTCATAGAGAGTGATGGATTCGGAGACACCATCGGCAGCTTCGCTGGAAGCTCAGGCATCGGTGATCTGATCGGCGGTGTGATGGGCGGATCGACCGACGACATCGTTTCGAGCATTGGCGACTTCGCTGGAGGAGCCGCCGGTGAGTTCTTGGGTAGCAACAGTGGCCTTGCCTCTGGAGTCGCGGGCCTGATTGGTGGTGACGGAGATGACGGCTGGCTTGGTGGCCTCACAGATTCGCTCGAGTCAACAATCGGACAGGCCGTGAGCGGCGGAGGGATTTCGAGCATCGTCGACCAGGCGACTGACGCGATTGGCGGCCTCGGTATCGACGATGTGGGCGGAGCAGTGGCCGCGGCCGGCGGCGGAGGTTGGTTCGGGAAGCTTGGCGGCCTCATCGACGACGCTGAGGATTCGTTCGGCTCGGCCTCAGGAATACTGTCGTCTGTCTCCGAACTCGCAGGGGGAGACTCCGGAATATTCTCATCGGTCTCTGACGCCCTCGAGTCAGTGGGAACGCTTGGTGCCACGGACTTCGGAGAGGTTGTTCCCGATGCGTTGAGCGAGGGCCTGTCGGGACTGGGTGGCATCGGCTCGTCGTTCGGCACGAGCCTCGGCGAACTGGACGACTGGGGAGAAATAGCGACCCAAGGGATCGCGAGCCTCGGCATCGACCTGCCGACCACGGATTGGGGACTTCCCGCGACGCGCGACTGGTCTGACGTAACTGAAGCGGCCGAGTCCGTGGGCGAGGGCACATGGTCCGCTGCAACGATCGGTTCCCAGGCTGCATCAACCATCGACTCCGATGGGGACGGTACGGGCTTCGATGACGCCGTTGTTGGGGGACCCACTCCGGACGATGTGGGCGACATTCTTGGGACTGATGCGAGCGTCGATGTGGTGGATGACACATTCGATGTGCCATCTGTGCCTTCGGATGCCCTTGAGGACCCAACCGAGGTCGGAGACGACGGTGGAGACGATTCGAGTTCTGGGTTCGACGAGGTTCTGGATGACCCGCTGGCCGTGGACGAGATCACGGAGCCAGAACCGGCACCGCTTGAGGATGACTTCGCACAGGCCATCGAAGCGGCTGATGAAGTCGAAGAGTCGGTCGATGATCTGTTCGAGGGTCTCGGAGATTGAACGGGTCATCACCATGACGGACGCGCAAACCAATACCGATCCCACAGACTCGGTCAGAACGGCCGTCGTTGAACTCGCGAGAATCGTGAAGGCAATGGGGCGCGACGATCTTGCACAGCGAGCAACGGCTGCGGGAGCGAGGCTCCGTCGTCCCGCGACCATTGTGTGCGTCGTTGGGGAGTTCAAACAGGGCAAGAGTTCTCTGGTCAATGGTCTGCTGGGCCAAGATGCCTGTCCGGTCGACGATGACCTTGCCACCTCTTCGATCACCCTTGTCCGATACGGCGACGAGGCTGGCGCGGTCGTCCGCCGCCACGAAGACGGCGAAGCAGTCGCCGAGCGGGTCGCCATCGGCGAACTCGACAATTGGGTTTCAGAAGTGGGCAATCCCGGGAACACCAAGAACGTTGAACGAGTCGAGGTCACCGTTCCCGCGTCGATTCTCAAACAGGGACTCGTGATCGCTGACACGCCGGGCATGGGGGGACTGGGAGGAGGCCATGCGGCGGCAACCCTGGCATTTCTGCCATTCGCCGACGGCCTCATGCTCGTTTCGGACGCGTCGGCGGAACTGAGCGCACCGGAGCTGGAGTTCCTCAACCGAGCGGTTGAGCTGTGCCCGACGGTGTTGTTCGTTCAAACGAAGATCGATCTCTACCCCGCGTGGGAGCGAATATTCGAGTTGAACAGGGGCCACCTGGCGCAGGCAGGTCTCGACATCCCCATGGTGGCGATTTCGTCGACACTTCGCACAGAAGCGCTCGCCAAGCGCAATCGGGATCTCAATGAGCGCAGCCACTATCCAGACCTGATCTCCCACCTCGCAAGCGATGTCGTCCAGCCAGCCAAAGCCCAGGCAGCCGAGCGATCAGCAAGGGACGTGCGCGGCATCGTGGGCATGGTCCGATCCGGTCTCGAGGACGAACGCCGGATAGTTCTGGATCCCGATGCCCTCAAGGGTTCGATTGCCGAGATCGAGGCCGCCAAGGCGCGGCTAGAGCACCTCAGAGGCCCGGGCGCTCGCTGGAATGTGATGGTCGGAGATCAGGTGAGCGATCTCTCATCGCGGGTCATGCATGAGTTCCGCGGCGGTATGCGGACGGTTTCGCGATCCATGGACGAACGGATCGAGGCACTCAAGAAGGGCTCGGAGTGGGATGACATGGCACGCGACCTCCAGACTGACGTTGCAGTCGAAGTCACGCGTGCACTCGTCAGTATTTCTGACGCGCAACAGTCGATCCGAGCCGATGTCGCCGATCTGCTTCAGGAGGAGGATCTCGAGCTGCGCGGAGCCGGAGGTGGAGATACCGAGGCTGTGGACGTGTCGTCTCTCTGGCACCAGGAGGACATCGATACCAAGAGGACCGCGGGAGGAATGTTCAAACTCGGCGTGACGGGATTTCGTGGAGCCCAAGGTGGCGTCATGATGTTCGGAATGATGGGCAAGTTCCTCCCGGCTGCAGCTGCGGGGATCATGGTGACCAACCCGGTCATGCTTGGTGCCGGCGCGATCTTCGGAAGCATCCAGCTCCTTGAGGATCGGAAACGCAAGGTTGCCATGCGCAGGCAGAACGCCAGGCAACAGGTTAGAAAGTTCATCGATGACGTCCAGTTCGAGGTTGGCAACGAGCTCACGGGAACGATCCGTGCAATGCAGCGAGAGCTGCGTGACGAGTTCACGGAACTGCTGAAGCAGCTGCAGCAGACCTACACATCCACCGCGCAACGAGCCCAAGGCGCAGCCAAGCAGACCCAAGAAGAGCGAAAGACCAGAGCTGAAGAAATCGATGGTCTCCTTGGTCAGCTGGCCGCCGTGGAAGCGAAGGCAAACGTTGGGGGCGCGACATGATCGGTGATGGCACCGCAGCCGATGAAGTGCGCACTCTGATCCGGGACATCGTTCCCGAATTGGGTGATTCACCACTCGCTTCCAGGATCGTACAGATCGGCGAACGCCTCGACGGCCCTCTGCGCATAGCGATCGCGGGACGGGTCAAGGCAGGCAAGTCAACGCTCCTCAACGCGCTGGTTGGAGAACGTCTTGCTCCGACCGATGCGGGTGAATGCACCAAGATCGTCACGTGGTATCGCCACGGTAACGCGTACCAGGTGTCCGCCGTCCTTCGAACCGGTGAGGAGCGGCCCTTGGCGTATCAGCGTTCTGGAGGCGAACTCGAAATCGAACTCGGCGACCTCAGTGAGAAGGATGTCGGCAGCATCCACGTACGTTGGCCGGCATCGAGCCTCGACACGACGACGCTGATCGATACGCCGGGCCTTGCTTCGTTGAACGATGAGAATTCGAGGAGGACTCGCGAGTTCCTCGAATTCGAAACTGATCGAGCCCAAGAAGCTGATGCCGTGATCTACCTGATGCGGCACCTCCATCGGTCCGATGTGGAGTTCCTCGATGCCTACATGGACCGATCAGTGAGCGCGGCATCACCGGTGAACGCAGTTGCCGTCCTGTCACGAGCAGACGAAATCGGCGCAGGACGGTTGGACGCGATGGAATCGGCGAAGAAGATCGCAACGCGATACCGAAGCGACCCCCAGGTTCTGGCCCTGGCCGCCACGGTGATTCCCGTGGCTGGATTGCTTGCGGAAACCGGTTTGACCCTCCGTGAGGACGAGGCAGCTGCCATCCGGAAGATCGCCGCTACCGATCGTGAGGTTCTCGAGGGAATGCTGCTATCCGCAGACCAGTTCTGCGATATCCACGCGAGCGACGTGACCGTCGAGATTCGCCGAGATCTGCTGGACCGGCTCGGCATGTTCGGGATCCGGACCGCAATAGTGGAAATGGGTAAGGGAGCTACGACTGCCGCCGCACTTGCTCCGCGCCTCGTCGAGGTCTCAGGACTCGCTGAACTCCGCAGGGTCATCGATGAGCACTTTATACCTCGTGCTCGAATCCTCCAGGCTCGCGCTGCCCTTGCCGGATTGCGGGCACTCGTGCCCGACATGCGATCTGCGCATCCTGAGACTGCAGATCGTCTCGGTCGGGAACTTGAACGCATCGAGTCATCGACTATTGACTTCGCACGCATGCGTGCGGCGCACCTCCTGGCATCTCAGGCGGTTCGCGTCAACGATGCCGACAAGCTCGATCTCGAGCATTTGTTCCTCGCCGATAGCGATGCAGCGGCGCTTGGGCTGGTCCAAGGAGCGAATCCGGAGGCACTGAGCAAAGCTGCCGTGGTCGCCATTGCTCGCTGGCGAGAGCGAGCGAGCGATCCGCTGGCGGACCCTGCCCTCATCGAGGTGTGTGAGGCTGCGGTCCGCACATGTGAGGCCATATACGCCGGCGCTACCAGCTGAGTGCCGGGCAGTTTCAGGCAGGCAGATAGTTGCGTCGCTACGATTGAACGTTCAGAGCCCCCGAGCCCGGAGAGTGCATATGACCAAAAAGACGTTCTGGGACCTCTTCAAATCGGAGGATCAGTCGGAGGACGAGCCGGAGGATGACACTGCCAGTTCAGACGCCTACATCACCGAGGCGAGAGGCGAGGTCTTCCTCGAAGAGGCGAGAGGCCAGGTCGGCACCCGGTTCGAGATGGGGGCCGAGACATCGGTTCGCGAGGACGACCCAGATGCCTTTGATTCCTCGGAGTTGGTTCAATGGGCGGCCGGAAGGGCGGGAGTGACCATCCGCGACGGGTCGTGGCGGCAGTACCAACAACTGTACGGGAAAGGATCAACCGTTGACGTCGATACGGCCCTTGACACGCCCGGTGCGCTCGTATTCCGCTTTCCCGAGGATGTTTCGGACGATCCCACCACTTGGGAGGGCAGACCTCCTGGATCGCACGTTGCTATCAGCCTGGGAGATGGCACGGTCCTCGAAGCAACAACCGGCGGCGTGCGCATCGTCGAACACGGCGGACGGTTCACCCATGGCGGCTCGATACCAGAGATCACCGGAACGATCGAGCCGCTGCCAGAATCCGACGAGATGGATTCAGCGGAGGATGAGACGGAGTCATCGGAGGATGAGACGCTTGTCGACGCCATTGAGGAGGATGCCGCGACCGACGCCGATAGCACGGACGACGCCGACGATCCGACCGATTCTGATAGCGTGGACGACACTGACGATCCGACCGATTCTGATAGCGTGGACAAGGAGTGGGCGGAGAAGGCGTTGGACCTCCGTAAACAGGCTCTGGACAAGTCCCAGGAGGCGGAAGCAGCGCTCTCCGAGTTGCAGGATGCGCGGGCTCGTCGTGCAACGCTCCAGGAAAGCGGTGACGATGCCACTGATGTTGTTTTGAGGCTGAACTCAGAGGATCCACAGGGCGAAGCCTGGAGCGAGAGATTGGCCGAGGCCGAGGTGGTCAAGGACAAAGTGCTGGAGCAGATCGAACGCTTCGACAAAGGGCTTGCCGTACTCAAAGAGGATGCAACATCTCTTGCGGACGATGCGCAGGCTCTTCGTGTGCAGGCCGCTGATACCGTCACGGCTGCCCTTCCGGGCACGGGCGTCAAGGGTTCGGAAGATGACTTCGTTGAGTTCAAGGAACCAGGAACGCTTTCCGGGCCTGTTTCGCCTGAACGGCTCCGCGAGTGGTTGGCCGACCGGAACGAGTCGGCACATCAAAGGGAAGAGTTCGCCGGTCGGTCGCTCAATGAGGCCGAGATCGACGAAGATCTCGCCGATTCCTACTTCGAGATTGCTGGTGAGGCGCGCGGTCGAGCCGCCGCAGAACGCATCGGTATCGAGGCAGATCAGGCACAACTAGACCGACTCGCCGTGAGAAAGGCCGAGGCCGAAGCCTTCGAGAGGCGGTTGAACGATGAAGTGCAACAGGAGTCAGCGCAAGCGGATCGGTTGAGCGAACTCGGCAATACAGCTGATGCGGCGGCTGCCTCGGAACGAGTCACGGTCATCATGCAACGTCAATTCCAATGGAGCGGCCAGGTATCGAGTCTCAGCGAGCGAATGGAGACAACCCAGACCGAAATCGATCAGGCGACGGAGGACGCAGCTGAGTACGACCAGCTTGCCACGGAGTTCGAAGACCTTGCCGAGAGGCATCAGGGGCTCGCCGATATCGGCGAGAGTCTGGGTACAGAGATTCACGACGAGATCGACAGGGATGACTTCGTCACGGACAAGGTCGAAGATGCATTTGCCCACCCGGAGGGACAGGATCGCGATTTCAACTTCGATCTCATCGATGGTCGGTCCGGTAACGACCTTCACATCGAGTTAGATCGAGACGCTGCTCCGGAGTCCACAGGCTCAGCAGCGGTTGAAGCAGATGCGTCTGTCACACCGGAGATTGAGGATGTTCCCCTTGCAGAGGCGACATCGGATGCTCCGTTGGGTGGCACCGACGCACAAGCGATTATCGACGAGACGCTCGATCCGGATCAGCCTGATCTCGGTTTGGAGTCCGATGTGATCCCGGAAACACCTGATCCGGTCGAATTCGCTGTGCTTGACGAACAGCCTTCCGAAAGTGACTTCGAGGATCGCCTCGACGTCGCGGAGGAGATTGAGGACTCATTCGACGACGTTCTCGACGACCAGGCCTGAGGTATCCCGACCTTTTTGTTTGGCGCCTTGTGGCCAGATCGTCAGCTCGTTGCAATCCCGCTGAAGCTGCGAGTGAGTGCCACCTGCAGCTCCCTCACCAGGTCGGGGTTCCATTCGAACTCCTCAGCGCGCAGGAATGAGGTGTGGTCGATTCGGTTGTCAAAGATGGCTGCAGGGATCGTGAAGGACTCGCTTCGCGCCTCGACTTCGATGGCCCGTCCGCCACCGCGTTCGAGAAGCCAGTGGAAATCATCGACGCCGTAGTCACCACGCATTA
>CBETWC010000080.1:0-7192 GCA_965539925.1 uncultured bacterium | reverse complement strand
ATTCGGAATCATCTTCTGGAGGACAACAGAGCTCTCGTTGCTGATGATCTTGTCACCGGTTCCATGGATGATCAGACACGGCATGTCGATTGCCCGGACCGCAGCCTCGAGCTCATCCATGTCATAGCTCGGACCGGCCTCGGATTGCCGAGCGATGATCTCGCCGGTCGTTTCCATCGCCCACCTGACGCTATCGTCGAATCCCTTCGTCGAGTGCGCGTCAGAGTTGCATGCGTCGAAGAACGGCTCGACAAATGCTCGCCAGTCCTCGCGCCAGAACTCAGCGCCGTACTTGGCCCACGCCTCGTCATCAGGGTCCTCGAGTGGCACCCCCCAGTTGTGCGATGCAGCGATCGGGATGACACCATCGAAGCGTTCTGGGTGAAGCGCCACCATGGCAGTCACCAGACCGCCGCCGTATGACAGCCCAGCCACAACGCAGGTCTCCGTCCCTGACTCGTCCAACACAGCGATCGCGTCTGCGATGACTTCGGACGTCTTGAGACGAGATGCCTCAACATCGCGATCCGACTTTCCGTTGCCAACCGGGTCATAGGTCACAACGCGAAAGTGCCGCGAGAGATAGGGGATCTGCATCTTCCAAAGACGTGAGTAGCTCGTCTGCCATGACTGGGCCAGCAGGATCGTGGGCCCCTCGTTCTCATAGACCTCGTAGAAGACCTTCGCTCCGTTGCGCTCGACGAAGCCCTCGCTGTCGGGATAGCGCGCCCTCATGGCTCATCTGCCTCTCGTGGTTCTGTTGGGATCCCCGACACGAACCGGTATTCGGTCAAGTGACCGAATCGTACTTACGTGGATCGGTCCCGTCAAGGGCGCCGTTGTTCAGCACTGTTGACAAGACGCTAGACATGACATATGGTCGACTTCAATACTCGGTCGATCGACCGACCCAACAGAGAGGCCCTGGACCATGACCTGGAAAATGAGAGGCACCTACTTCGAATCCTGCAACTGTGAAACTGCCTGCCCATGTGTGTTTCTGAGCCCACCTACCGAGGATGACTGCACCGTCCTTGTTGGCTGGCACATCGACGAGGGCGAACTTGACGGACTGTCTCTTGACGGACTGAACGTTGCCATGGCCGCACAGGTCGATGGAAACATGATCAACACGCCTTGGACTGTGGCTCTGTATCTCGACGACAGGGCAACAGAAGATCAGATGGGTGCCCTGGGCCAGATCTTCAGCGGTCAGCTCGGTGGAGTACCAGCAGCTCTCGGCGAGCACATCGGTACCGTCCTGGGCGCGGGTCCCGCTCCTATCACCTTCGAAATGGATGGAACAGATCGCTCGATGACAATCGGCGATGTTGCGTCCGTGAAGGTGATGGCGATGGCCGGTCAGGGCGGTGGTCCCGTCGAGATCACAGGACACCCACTCGCTATCGCCCCCGGGTTCAACGCCCTTGTCGGACATTCCGATCATCTGCACTACAACGACTACGGCATGACATGGGAACTCGCAGGGAAGAATGCGTTCACTGCCCCGTTCCAGTACGAGGGCTGAGCACCGATGCTCACGGTCCCTCGATCTGAACGAGTCGATCGCGCGGTCGTCGTCGGAATCCTGACAGGAGTCGCGGCGATCGCGTGGGCGTACCTGCTCGTGCTCTCCCGCGCGATGGACGCCATGGGTTCCGTCCTCGCCATGCCCATGTCCGCCCAGTGGAGCACAAGGGATTGGATCTTCATGTCCACCATGTGGGTCGTCATGATGACAGGAATGATGCTTCCATCGGCAAGCCCGATGATTGCTTCGTATCGAGAGTTCACACGGAGAGGTGATCTCAAAGGATCGACCGGAGTGTTTGCGTCGGGATATCTTGTTGCATGGTCGGTGTTCGCCTTCGCTGCCGCTGCACTCCAGTGGGCGCTCCACAACATGGCGCTTGTGACGCCTATGGGTGTCGCAGCGAGTCCGGTCATCGGTGGGGCCATTCTCGCGGTGGCGGGTGCGTTCCAGTTCACACGGCTGAAGAGCGCATGTCTCGGCCAATGTCGGACGCCGATGGGATTCCTGATGACACAATGGCGTGATGGGCGCTCCGGAGCGCTCATCATGGGCATGAGACATGGCACGTTCTGCGTAACGTGTTGCTGGGGATTGATGGCGCTCCTCTTTGTGCTCGGCGTCATGAATCTGCTCTGGGTTGCATTCCTCGCGGTCGTCGTGCTTGTCGAGAAGGTTGCCCCTCGGCCTGAGATCGTGACGCGGACGTTGGGCGTAACGCTCATCGTGTGGGGATCGATGCTCATGTTGAGCGGAGTGTGATAGACGCGGGACACTCATCGAATCAGATTCGATGAGATCTCCGAGGATCAGGAACGTGAAGAGAGCTGCTCCTGGGCTACTCTCGGTCGTGCGACCGAATACCTCTTGAGAGCTGCAACAGAGTGACAAGCGAGCGAAACATCGACACGCCTCTACAGATACTCAATGCCACCGAACGCGTGATCGCATCGGGAGGCATCGCTCGCCTGTCGACCCGGCTCGTTGCCGAGGAAGCAGCCGTACCCCTCAGCCAAATCCACTATCACTTCGGCTCGAAGAAGAATCTCATACTCGCCACTCTCGAATACCAGAACCGCAAGGTTCTCGACCGCCAGAAGACCATGTTCGGCACAGAGGAACCCCTGTCGGAACGATGGGTACAGGCCTGCGACTTCCTGGAGGACGATCTCCGATCCGGATATGTGCGGATGCTCCAGGAGATGATCGCTGCGGGATGGAGCGATCCGGAGATCGGTAATGCGGTGCGAACTCAGCTCAACGGATGGCATGAGCTTCTGACAGGCGTCGCAAGCGACGCTGCCGCCGATACCGGAGGCCTGGGAGGCTTTACCCCAGATGAGATCGGCGCCCTGATCGGCTCCGTGTTCCTCGGTGCTGAGCAGTACATCCTCCTCGGATATCGCGAGAGCGATTTCCCAGTTCGATCAGCCCTCCGAAAGATCGGAACGCTGCTGGCGCGTCTCGAATAGAACGAGCAGCCGCTGCGCAGCCCAAGACATCAGTTTTCTTCGATCGGTGGAGCGATGCGCCCTTGACGCTTGAGTCAGCCAGCGAGGCGGCCTGCGTTCTCCCCCATCGGCGACGAAGAACGCGAGGAGTGCTGCCCGTCGGAGCTGTCAAGTAGTCATCCAAGAAACGGCTTGACATCTCCGCGTTCCTGTCATAGGTTCGTTTCCATCACTTCGGTCGATCGACCGAACGAGACCGTGGGAACGGTCAGAGGGAAGGAAACTCGAAATGGGCAAGAGAAAACGAACCATGGTGCTTGCGCTGGCAGCTGTTGTAGCACTAATCGTGTCCGCAATTCCAGCGTCGGCACACAACCCAGCGACCCAACAGACGGAAGCGGTTCACGCGTTTCCCGGACCCGATGGCATTGAGCCGACGGATGGTTCGGCGCGCCTCATGCGCACCGACAGGGGAATCTCGTTCCAGATGCGGAGCGATTCCATGACGCCTGGCGACGTCGCCACGGTCTGGTACGTGATCTTCGACAATCCAAGTGCCTGCGCCAATGCAGATGCACCTGAGGGTCCAAGGTGCGGCCTTGGAGACCTGTTCACCCCTGCCGCCGGAGTCGCGGTCATGTGGGCAGCAGGATCCATCGTCGGTGAAGACGGAACTGCGAACTGGGCAGGACGTCTCGGCGTGGGGCAACTCAGTGTCCCCCACCCTGCCTTCGACACCGGACAGTCGCTCACTGATGCCCGCGGTGCCGAGATCCATCTCGTCATCCATACGCACGGTGCGGCACGGCCTGGATACATCAGTGATCAGCTGCACAGCTTCGAGACCGATGGAGACGCGATCGCAGACCTCCAAGCAGCCGCCTTCCGCGGAGACGGCTGAAACCAGCCAACGTCGAGAGATGTGGTCGGTCGCCTGCGCGACCGACCACATTCGCGCAAAGAGCCAGGAGTCATTCCGTCTGACAGCGAGCAAAGCGATGCGGTCTTTGCTCTTTGCTCTCACAGGGAGCGAAGCGACCGATCTATGTTCTTCGCCGACGAAGAAAGCAAGGAGTGTTGGAGGAGGTCGGTGGTCTCTTTCGAGGTCGAGGAGATAGCGGGCCAGGATGCCATCTACTCGTATGTCACTCCGGAGGGCCGGGGTAGGGGCCGGCCTGCGTGGCCCGAAGTGTCGGAACCACCCGTAAGGCGGTGGTGGATCGCCTGCTAGTTCCTTCCTCCAACATTCCCTTGCTATACGCCAATGCTTGTCGCACCCGGTGGGTATGTCAACCTGAATCTGGAAATTCCACACTTTTGGGGTAGGGGATACCACCATTCCCCCAAGAACGCGAAAGAACGGCCTACGGGTTCAGCCGTAGACCGTTCTTCCTTCGAGAAACCGAACGGTCAGCGGCGCTCCTTGAGCTCCGCCTCAACAGTCGACATGTCAACCTTCACGCCGGGTCCCATCGTGGACGCGATCGATACCTTGCGCACGAATCTGCCCTTCGTCGACGCTGGCCTTGCCCGGATAATCTCATCAGAGATCGCGAGCAGGTTGTCGAACAACTTGTCGGCATCAAAGGACACACGTCCGATCGGAATGTGAACGTTGCCATACCGATCGTTGCGGTATTCGACACGTCCAGCCTTGAATGCTTCAACGGTCTTGCCGACATCCTTGGTGACCGTGCCCGTCTTTGGGTTCGGCATGAGTCCACGAGGTCCGAGCACCTGACCGAGTTTGCCGACGATCGGCATCATGTCAGGTGTCGCGATCGTGATGTCCCAATCGAGTGGCATGTCGCCGCTTGTGATCTTGTCCGCGAGGTCCTTGCCACCGACCACGTCGGCGCCGGCATCCTCAGCCTCTTGCGCCTGGTCGTTGGCGAAGACGACAACCTTGATGTCCTTGCCTGTGCCGTGTGGCAGCGAGACGGTGCCTCGTACGATCTGGTCAGCCTGACGTGCGTCGATTCCTAACTGGAATGCAATGTCGACTGATTCGTCGAACTTCGCGAATGCAAGGGACTTGACGAGGTCGATCGCGTCGGCTGCGGGATAATCGTTTTCGGCGTCGTACCTGCGCTCTACGTCAGCACGGTTCTTTGAGATACCCATCGGGTGTTTCCTTTCGTGGTGTAGCGGGCTTCATACCCTTCCACATTTCTACGTATGACGTAGTACGTATTACGTGTGACGTACTACGGAGTCAAGGCTACGCCTCGACGACATCCAATCCCATTGAACGGGCGGTGCCCTCGATGATCAGCATCGCGTTGTCGATGTCGTTGGCGTTGAGGTCTGGCATCTTCGTCTCGGCGATCTCACGGACCTGAGCCTTCGTGACGGTGCCGACCTTCTCCTTGTTCGGGACAGCAGAGCCCTTCTCGATCTTTGCGGCCTGTCGCAGTAGGACTGCGGCTGGCGGCGTCTTGGTAATGAAGGTGAACGTGCGATCCTCGTAGATCGAGATCTCGACAGGGATGATCGTTCCGGCCTGCGCCTGTGTGGCGTTGTTGTAGGCCTGGACGAAGTCCATGATGTTCACTCCGTGCTGGCCAAGAGCAGGACCAACCGGCGGGGCAGGGCTTGCCTGTCCTGCGGGGATCTGCAATTTGAGCACGGTCATCAGTTTCTTGCGACCCATGTTTCAGTTTCCTTGCTTATCAGTACTTGATGATCTGGTCGAAGCCGAGCTCCACAGGAGTCTCACGACCGAAGATGTCGACGAGGACACGAACCTTGGACTGGTCCGCGTTGATGTCCTCGATGACACCGTTGAAGTCTGCGAACGGACCTTCCACAACGCGGACGGTTTCTCCAACGTCCCACGCAGGCTTGAACTTCGGCTTCTCCTGCTTGGCGCCCTCTTCCTTCTCGACACCGAGGATGCGTTCGACCTCGCGCCTCGAGAGCGGACTCGGCTTGGTGCCCGACCCGACGAAGCCCGTCACGTTCGGGGTGTTGCGAACGGCGTACCACGAGTCGTCGTCCATGTACATGCGTACAAGGACGTACCCGGGAAACTTCTTGCGCGCAACGGTGACCTTCTTGCCATTCTTGTACTCGACGACGTCTTCCATCGGGATCTCGACTTCGAAGATCTTGTCCTCGAGGTGCATCGACTTGACCCGGTTCTCGAGGTTCGCCTGAACCTTCTTCTCGTACCCTGAGTACGAGTGGATCACGTACCAGCCGCCCGGCAGGTCGTATGGGCTGGCGGGGCGCTCGACAATAGGCTCCTGGACTTCGTCCTCGGCAGCCTCTTCGGCTACTGCTTCTTCAACAGCTTCTGGCATCAGGTGATCGCATTCAATACGTTGCGGACGACCGAGTTGAAGGCCCAGTCCATTCCGAAGACGAGAAGCGTGAGGACCGTCGTCATGCCGGCCACGACGATCGTGTAGGTCGTCAGCTCTTCCCTCGATGGCCATGCCACCTTCTTGAGCTCCTGACGCACCTCGCGGAAGTACTTCTGGATCCTCTGGATAAAGCTCAGGTCCTGATCCTTTTGGGACTTCTTCTGTGGGCGCGAAGCAGCGCCGCGCTTCTTCTTCGCACGCTCTTCTTCTTTCGCCTGAAGGCGTCGCATCTCACGGTTCAACTACGTTCTCCTCAGTAGTTCGCAGGGGTGGCGGGACTCGAACCCACAACATCCGGTTTTGGAGACCGGCGCTCTGCCAATTGGAGCTACACCCCTCCGACCCGGTTGGGTCCCGGCCGGGGAGTATATGTACCCCTCATGTGAAGTGTAAACCAGCAGAAGATATCAGGTGTCAGGTTTCAGGTATCAGGCAGAGAAAGATTCCAGGTTTCAGGCGTCAGGCAGCACGATGGCGATACAGGCGGTAAAGCACAGCTGTGCCTGCAGCTGCTGTCGCAACAACGGCCGCGGCGGCGACGGGAACCCTCGGATCCCTTCGGTGTTCACCGGCCTCGACTACGACGGGTCCGAGATCGGATGTGACGGTGGTAACGAAGCCCTGTGGTGCGTGGTACCGGACGGTATCGAGGCGTTCAAGCTCGCGGTACATGGCGCGGTATCGCATGACCTCTCCCCTGCACGGCATGCATGACTCAACGTGTGCTGCGAGGGGGCCTGTGATCGCAGCCTCTCCAACAGTCGGCAGCGCAACGTGGATGGCAGAGCACATCACGTTCACGACGCACCGTCCTGATAGCCGTCGAGCAGATGACGGAGATC
>CBETWC010000079.1:0-7192 GCA_965539925.1 uncultured bacterium | reverse complement strand
CCCCCCTGGCTCGAAGACTCGCCCGTCCCCCCTGAAGGGAGGACGTAGAGAAGGGCAGAAGCTCCGATCCGGGCTTCTTCGTACTACGTCGTACGTAATACGTACTACTGCTTGCTTTCCGCTGAATTCCTCAGCCTTCGGAAGCAACCAGTCTTGAATACCAGTCGTCATCGTCGAGCATTGCGACGAAGGCTTCGATCTCCGTTTCGGTGATCGGAGCGGGGGCGAGTGTGATCTCGTAGCTGACGCCGGTGGCCAGCAGGATGCTCACAACTCGGCGGGTGGCTGGCCGTACCTGGGTCGCCTGGCACGTGGGGCATGAGAAGCGGTAGGACCCCGCATCGCCAGCTCCGGTGAGTTCGAGCGCAATGTCGGCTGTCTTCAGTTCTACGTCTCCGCAGTCCTGACATGTGGTCCTGATGGTTGTCATGGCTTCTCCGTCTACCAGCGTCCCATAAGACATCGGCAACGAACGGAGGGAGTAAAGGACTATTGACCGCGTAGTCAGTTTGTGCGGGAGTATCTGGCACCGATGCGTTGGCGGAGCAATTCCATGGCCTCTGTGACCTCGAGACCATCGATGTCAGAAGCTGCATTGCCGAGGCGAATCAGCAGACGTCCCGCAACGAGCGGATCCGATACCGACATCGTGATTCTCTGCGATCCATCGTCAAGGTCGGAGGCGTCAACCGGGTAGTACTCCGATACCCAGCGTGCGTTCGGCTCCACAGTGAACGAGACATGTACATCGGATTCGTCGGGGTGATACCGCACGATGCTGTCGGTTGTCGTGGCCTTGATCTCATACGATTCGTCG
Source organism: uncultured bacterium (assembly GCA_965539925.1). Taxonomy (GTDB): domain Bacteria; phylum Actinomycetota; class Acidimicrobiia; order Spongiisociales; family UBA5794; genus B3-G11. Next base: position 6,375 of record CBETWC010000079.1, on the reverse strand, counting down.
ATCGTCTCAGCAGCCGCGATCCGGTCCACGCGGAAGACCCTCTCAGCGCCGGCAAGATGACAGTAGCCAGCGAGGTACCAGTTGCCGAGATTGAAGAAGACCGAAGTCCCCTCGACCTCGCGCGATGTTCGATCGTTGGTGGCAATCGCCACGTATTCGATGCGGATCACCCGGCGTTCTTCTATGGCATCTCTCAACACGGTGAGCAGGGGTGGCGCAGGTACGTCGAAGTACACGAACGACTCCGCGTCGGGAACGACCGCTGTCGTCAACTTCTCCACGGCAGATGTCAGCGCAGGTGGTGCCTGGTCCGACCCGATGAACGTCATCCCCGCAGCAAGCAAGCCGAGAGCTTGTGGCGCCGTGAGTCGAAGCGGCCGCGAAAAGTAATCCGCGGCGTTCACGAACACCTCATCGTCGTAGACGTCGACATCGATCAGGTCCCCCGGTCCGTAGCCCGGCAGCCCCGTCATGAAGACGAGATGGAGATCCTTGACGAGATCTGCCTTGTTCTTGTATTCGAAACGGGTGATCAGATCATCGATCTCGGCACCGTCGTGCTCGATGATCCATGGCAGCATCGCAAGGATTCGGGACAGCCGTTGAGCAGTGCGGTCAGAACTCATGCTCCGGCTCCGATGAAGGTCAAGTACGCGTCCACAAGTGACTTGGGTGCCTCGATCACTGCCTTGTCATCGAAGCCGAGCATCCACCCGATGAACCTGCCTTCTGAGGCAACAGCGACGTCAACGGTGACCGATTCCGAATCGCGGGCAACCTCGCGGACGATCGTTGCCTGATCCAAGGCGATCTCAGCAATGTCCACGTCGAAGCGGACCCTTGCGGTGACGTTGTCGGCTTCGGCTGAGGGACCGAAATCGGGAAGTGCGTTGGCTGGATCGAAGGTGGAGGGCCGCTCGAACATCCCTCCGGACTCGTCGATCTTGATCTGGTGCATCCGGTCCAACCGGAACGCCTTGACGGTCACCGTCTGTCCCACCTCGGGCGCGAGGAGATACCAGTGACCGAAGCGATGGCCGAGTCCGTATGGCTCAGCGGTCCTCGGACGGTCCTTGTAGGTGAAGAGCACACGGTGACGGTCGACCACGGCCTCAAAGAGATCTCCGAGCAGTTGAAGGTCGTGCCCGAGGTCCGCTGCGACGGCTCCTCCCGAATTGATCGTGGCACCCCCAAGTTTGAAGATCGCCGCAGCCTCGGTCGACTGGCCTCCGAACTTGACCGCCTGCGCAGCGAGGAGGAGCGCCGACCTCTCCTCGTCTGTGAATCCCGGATCAGCGATCGCGTAGTCATCGGTCGGTACGACGTAACCGAGTTCCACCTCCCACACATCGGTGTGTTTGAGGCTGACAGGTACACCGAGCGTCCTCAGCAGGTCCTTGTCACGTTCGAACGTCCGTCTGAAGGCTTCATCCGATGGTTGGTCGTAGCCCTTGACCGTGTTGCGTATCTCGTCGGCAGTCACGGGCCTTCCCACGGTCAGCAGGAAAGCGAGGAGGTTCAAGATACGTTCAATGACCTTCTGCATCAGGGCCAGCGTATAGCGTCGCGTGTCCGTGTGGAAGGAGGTTGACACCATCAGCCGCCGGTTTCCGGAAAAGGCTCCAACGCGTGCTGGCTGATAGCTGATAGCTGACATCTGATAGCTCTTCTAGCTACAGGCTCTCGATGAGCCGATCGACTCGCTCGTCGTACGCCTTGAACGGGTCCTTGCAGAGCACGGTGCGTTGGGCCTGATCGTTGAGCTTCAGGTGCACCCAGTCAACGGTGAAGTCCCTGCGCTTCGCCTTGGCCGCCTTGATGAACTCACCGCGGAGCCTTGCTCGCGTCGTACCAGGAGGCTTGACCATGGCCTTGTTGATCGCTTCGTCGGTGACGATCCTGTCCATCAGCCCCGCGTTCTCCATCTTGTAGTACAGGCCACGTTGCCGATTGACATCGTGGTAGTTGAGATCGATGAGGGCCAGCTTCGCTGACGACAGAGGGAGGTCATGCTTGAGGCGGTACCGCTCCATGAGGTGGTGCTTCGCCACCCAATCAACCTCACGGTGCAAGGTCATCGGATCCTTCTCGAGTCCCGTCAAAAGATGTTCCCACATGGAGACCGCACGCTCAACCTCGGGGGCCACGCCAGATGTCCTCGTGTACCGCATGACCCGTTCGAGGTACTCCCATTGGATGTCGAGCGCCGAGAGCTCTCGGCCGTTTGCCAACCGGACCCTTCGCCGGCAGGTGATGTCGTGGCTTATCTCGCGTATTGCCCGTATCGGGTTCTCAAGCGTCAGATCTCTGAAGACGACCTCGTCCTCGAGCATCTGGAGCAAGGCGACGGTTGCCCCCATCTTCACGTACGTCACATATTCGGACATGTTCGAGTCACCGGAGATCACGTGCAATCGGCGGTACCGCTCCGCATCGGCGTGGGGTTCGTCCCTGGTGTTGATGATCGGCCTCGACCTGGTGGTGGCTGATGAACTGCTTTCCCAGATGTGTTCGGCTCGCTGTGCAAGCGAATACACGGTGCCGCGTGCGGTGTTCAGGAGCTTCCCTGCACCGGCCCAGATCTGACGGGTGACAAGATACGGGATCAGCGTGTCGATGGTCCGCTGGAAGTCGGCATGTCTGCGGATGAGGTAATTCTCATGGCATCCGTAGGAATTGCCTGCGGAATCGGTGTTGTTGCGGTACAGGTAGATATCGCCTCGGATGCCTTCTTCGGCGAGCCTCGTCTCAGCGGATTCGACGAGGCCTTCGAGGATCCGCTCGCCGGCCTTGTCATGGGCAACGACGTCGTAGAGGCTGTCGCACTCCGGAGTTGCATACTCGGGGTGACTACCAACGTCGAGATAGAGACGTGACCCGTTCTCGAGGAAGACGTTCGATGACCGGCCCCAGGAGACGACCCTTCGGAAGAGGTAGCGCGCAACTTCGTCCGGCGAGAGGCGACGTTGGCCACGCAGCACACACGTGACTCCGTACTCGTTCTCGATTCCGAATATCCGTCGCTGCATGTGCGCAGCGTACATCACGTATCCGGTTTCGGTTTGCGCTCCCCTACTGGGATCTTGCGGTTGCCAGTTCCTCTTCGCTCAGACGCCGGAACGTTCTGCGACCGTCGGAACGATCGAGGAAGCCTGTCTCCCAGTCCGAGGCTGGGATCTCATGATCCTCAGCTTGTTCTATCGCGTTCGCTGCGAGCGCTACCGCGTCGGCGAGAGACATGTCCTCAGATATCGAGCTTGCCACGGTCTCTGATATCGACTCCTCACCCGCTCCGAGGACAGCGAATCGGGTCGCATCCCTGAGCGTGCCGTCGAACTGGATCCGGAAGAGCTTGTCCGACGACATGTCGTCACCGAGTTCCGCAACGATGATGTCCACCTCGTAGGGCTTCATCTCATGGCTGAAGATCTGACCGAGGGTCTGGCTGTAGGCGTTCGCGAGGCTCTTGCCGGTCACGTCAGCGCGAGCGTACGAATAGCCCTTCAGGTCCGCATAGCGGACACCAGCGACTCGTAGAGTTTCGAATTCGTTGAAACGACCGACCCCTGCAAAAGCGATGCGGTCGTATACCTCACCGATCTTGCGGAGTGATGGGGATGAGTTCTCGCCGATGAGAAGGATCCCTGATTGGAGTTGGATCACCACGATCGGTCGACCGCGGGCGACTCCCTTTCTGGCGAAATCGGCCCGATCCTTGACGAGCTGTTCCGGTGGGACGTAGAAGGGCACTGTCATGGTCGCTGCTCAACTACGGTCGCTGCAACCTGTGCAAGTTCGTCGTCGTTCACTTCGTCGACGCCATCGGCGGTCACCGTGACGATGCTCGGGTAGATGCCTCGCCTCAGATCGGGTCCGCCCGTGGCCGCGTCCTCCTCGGCTGCTGCAACAAGTGCCTCAACGGCCATTGCAAGCGCAGCATCGCGCGTCAACGATTCCTTCCACTCAGACTTCAGGAAGGACTTCGCTTCGGCCCCGCCGGATCCGGTGGTTGCGTACGCGAGCTCGTCGTATCGACCTCCCACGACATCGAAGGAGAAGAGCCTTCCGGTCTCTTCGGCCTGGTCGAAACCACAGAAGAGTGGGATCACAACAAGTCCCTGAAACGCCATGGCCAGATTGCCCCTGATCATCCGCGCGAGGTAGTTGGCCTTTCCTTCGAGGCTCAGGCGTGCCCCCTCGATCTTCTCGTAGTGCTCGAGTTCGGTTTGGAAGAGCTTGATCAGTTCGACGGCCATCCCTGCGGTGCCTGCAATGGCGACTGCCGAGTAGTCGTCCGCGGGGTAGACCTTGCGGATCCTTCTGTGGGCGATGACGTTGCCTGCGGTCGCTCGTCTGTCCCCCGCCATGAGGACGCCATCGGCCCATGTCAGGGCGAGCACCGTGGTGGCTTCGGGCAACGCAGTGGTCAGCGGCGTGTCCATCTGCCACGTCGGCGCGAGGCCTCGGTGTTCAAGGACGGAGAGGAAGGAACCATCTTCGATGGGTTCGCCGATACGCAGAGGGCCTATGCCCATGTGTGATGAGCTCACTCGCCGCCCTTCTGGACGTAGTTCTTCACGAACTCCTCGGCGTTCTCCTCGAGCACGGTGTCGATCTCGTCGAGGAGGTCGTCGATCTTCTCTGCGACTTCCTCACCGCTCGAGGTGGAAGCCTCCTGGATGTCGTCTTGCGGCGCGTCGGTCGACTTGGACCGTCGTTCTCTCTCAGTCATTGACCTCTCCAAGCTTGTCGACAAGGGTTGCAGCATCGGGACTCGCGGCAAGCAAGTCCTCCACGAGGGCACGCGACCCTCGCAGTGGCTCCATCATAGGTACACGTATCAGTGTCGATCGCCCAACATCGAACACCAGTGAATCCCAGTTCGCGGCCACGACCTGATCCGGGTAACGTTTGAGGCACTCCCCGCGGAACCAAGCCCTGGTTCCCTCAGGCGGATTTGCTGCGGCGTGTTCGACGTCTTCCGCCCCGAAGAGCGTTCGCATTCTTCCGCTGCTCACGAGTCGGTGATACAGCCCGCGCTCAGGGTCGACGTCGTGGTACTGGAGGTCGAGGAGCCGCATCTTCGGGTCGGTCCAGTCCAGGCCGTCGCGTTCGCGGTACGCCTCCATCACGGTGAGCTTCGCAGCCCAATCGAGGCGATCTCCGAGCACCGTGTGACGTCCTCGAGCAGTCCCCTCCACTCCGTAAGGGCTTGCTTGTACACAGGCGGTAGGTCACTGGTACCCAGATACTCCTCGGCGAGGGTGAAGTAGCGCCACTGGAGTTCGAGCGCGGTCGAGGCAGGTTCACCGACGATGTCAAGGGTCGCTCCCCCCTGTGTGTCGTGCGACACCTGTGTCACGGCGTCAACTGGCGAACGAAGGCGGATCGGTTCGCCGAGGGCTTTGTCAGTGAGTGCCAGGAGCATGAGTGATGTCGATGCGAGTTTCACGAAGGTCTGCACTTCGGACATCGTCGCGTCGCCGAAGATCACATGGAGTCTGCGGTACTTGCTCGGATCTGCGTGAGGCTCATCGCGTGTGTTGATGATCGGACGCTTGAGCGTCGTCTCGAGGCCGACTTCCTCCTCGAAAAAGTCGCCCCTCTGCGTCAGTTGGAAGGGAACCGACCTTCGCCCGTGTTCTGCGCCGAGCTTTCCTGAACCGGTGATGATCTGGCGCGAGACCATGAACGTGGTCATGTGGTGGACGATCTCACCGAAGGGGACGGACCGTGGCACGAGGTAGTTCTCGTGTGCTCCGTACGAATTTCCCTTGCCGTCGGAGTTGTTCTTATGGATAAGCATGCGTGAGCCGGTCGGGAGTGATTCGTTCACTCGTTGCATGGCTCGGTACATGATCAGCTCGCCAGCTTTGTCGTACAGCGTGGCTTCCAGAGGATCCGAGCATTCTGGGGTGGAGTACTCGGGATGTGCATGATCCACATACAGCCTCGCACCGTTGCGCAGGACGGCGTTCACGAGGCCCGAGTCCGTTTCGTCGATCGGCACGGTTCCCAGGATGTATCCCCGCGCGTCCCGTCCCGGGGATTCGTCGTCATAGGACCACTTGACGCGATCTGCGCCCCTGGCATGTGCGTTGACGAGAGCTGCCGACGCGGTCACCGGATTGAACGCGGGATCGTTCGTCACGGTTATTCCGTACTCGACCTCCGTGCCGACGACAACGGGGTGTGCCATGTCAGAGATACTGGCCCGGTGAGACAGCCTCTATCGAACGTTGCTCCCCGTCACCCTCGATGAGGGTCCGTACATAGACGATCCGCTCACCCTTCTTACCCGAGATCCTCGCCCAGTCGTCCGGATTCGTGGTGTTCGGAAGGTCTTCATGCTCGCGGAACTCCTGATGAACCGCT
>CBETWC010000078.1:0-7194 GCA_965539925.1 uncultured bacterium | reverse complement strand
GGATACGTGATGGAGACGGGGAAGATCGTCATGGACAAGCCGTCACAGGAACTCCTCGAGGATGCCGACGTTCGTGAGTTCTACCTCGGCCTCTCCGAAGAGGGCAAGGAGACCACCTCACTGCGCGACGTCAAACACTATCGACGCAAGAAGCGATGGCTTGCATGAGGGCGACCCTTCTCAACGAGGCACTCCCCGACGCAGGATGGAAAGGATCCGGCCCGCTCGTGGAGGTAGAAGACATCCACCTGTCGTTCGCCGGTGTCAAGGCAGTCGATGGTGTCTCGTTCGAGGTCTCGAATCACGAGCTCTTTGCCATCATCGGACCCAACGGCGCCGGCAAGACATCGATATTCAACATCTTGTCAGGCGTCTACAAGCCACAGCAGGGCTCGGTCACGTTCCTCGGAGACAAGATCCTCGGCACCAAGCCATGGAGGATCGCCTCGATGGGTATGGCTCGGACATTCCAGAACATCGAGCTGTTCCCGAACATGACCGTGCTCGACAACCTCATGCTGGGCAGGCATCTCTCCCTCGACTACGGCCCGATCAGCTCGATGATCAGAGTCGGGAAGGCCGAACGCAGCGAATCGGAGAATCGAGGGGTGGTTGAGGCGATCATCCAGTTCCTCGAACTCGAGAGCGTGCGCAAGTCGTATGTGGCGATGCTGCCGTACGGCATCCAGAAGCGGATCGAACTCGGCCGAGCACTTGCGATGTCACCGAAGCTACTGCTCCTCGACGAGCCGGCCGCAGGCATGAACGCCGAGGAGACCGAGGACATGGCCCGGTTCATCATGGACATCAAGCGAGAGCTCGGCATCGGGATGATCCTCGTCGAGCATGACATGCGCATGGTGATGGACCTCGCCGACACCGTGCTTGCCATCGACTTCGGAAAGCCAATCGCCATTGGCGCTCCAAGTGAGATCCAAGCCAACGAAGACGTCATCAACGCCTACCTCGGCAAGCCACACGCCGTTGTCGAAACCGGTGAGGGATCCTCCGCATGACGACGGCCACCCCACGCAAGATCTCGGATGTCGAAACCGTTGCCACGATGATCCAACATCGGGCGAACGCGACGCCGGACGCGGTGGCATACAGACAGAAGACCCTCGGCATCTGGAAAGAGACCAACTGGGCCACCTATTGGCAGCAGATCGAAACCGTGGCGAACGGGCTGATTGCCCTCGGTGTCGAACCGGGGGACCGGGTTGCCATCCACTCCGGGAATCGTCCTGAGTGGATCGTTGCGGATGCCGCATGCTCGGCCATCCGTGCGACCTGTGTGGGCCTGTACCCGACAAATCCGGCATCGGAGGTCGAGTACCTCCTCTCGGACAGTGGCTCCAAGGTCTTGATCGTTGAGGATCAGGAGCAGCTCGACAAGGCCCTCGAGGTCAAGGGCAACCTCCCTGACATCGAGCGCATCATCTACATCGAGCCGAGAGGTGCGAACAGGTACAACGACGACCTCCTGATGTCGTGGGATGACCTCCTCGAGATCGGTCAGGAGTGCCGCTCTGCCGACGCATGCGCCCTCCCTGATCGGATGGATGCAGCGCAGCCGGACGATGTGACCTATCTGATCTACACCTCGGGTACGACCGGTCCGCCCAAGGGAGCGATGCTCACGGTCGAGAACGTCCAGTTTGCCTGCTCATTGATCGCATCGGGGGACGGGTTTGTGGACCCGGCACCAGGCCCTGAGGACGATCTCATCTCGTACCTCCCCCTCTGCCATGTCTATGAGAAGGCCTTCGGACACTGGCTGAACGCAGCCGCTGGCACGACCACGAACTTTGGTGAGTCGCTCCTCACCCTCACATCGGACATGCGCGAGATCCAACCGACCATTTTTGAAGCGGTCCCCCGCATCTGGGAGAAGATGCATAGCGCAATCCTCATCCGCATGGCCTCTGCTTCTCGGCTCAAGAAGTGGAACTACGTGCTGTGGATGAAGGTCGCCGCCAGCATCGGTCGGCAGCTCGCTGAGAACGGCGGGAATTGGACCATCAGCATGCGGATCAAGTACTCGTTCGGGGACACATTCCTGTTCAGGGCGCTCAAGGAACGGCTCGGTCTTGCCCGATGCAGACACGGCATCACCGCTGCGGCACCGATCGCTCCCGAGATCATCGAGTTCTTCATGGGTCTCGGTGTGCCGGTGTACGAGGCCTACGGCATGACCGAGAACGCCGCGATCTCGACGACCAACCGCCCGGGTCGTGTGATCCTCGGATCCGTGGGCGAGGTCTATGAGGGAGTCGAGATCCGGCTCGACGACACCACGAACGAGATCCTCATTCGGCACCCGGGAGTGTTCGTCGGCTACTGGAACCAGCCGGAAGCCACCGCAGAAGCGATCGACTCAGATGGATGGCAACACTCGGGCGATGTTGGTGAGTGGGACGGGCCGAACCTCAAGATCGTCGACCGTCTCAAGGACATCATCATCACCGCGGGCGGCAAGAACATCTCACCTTCCGAGATCGAGAATCTCATCAAGATGTCCCCATTCGTCGGGGAAGCGGTTGTCATCGGGGACAAGCGCAAGTTTGTGACTGCGCTGCTCGCCATCGACTTCGATGCCACAAGTGAGTGGGCTCAGCGCAAACGAATCCCACACACGACCTACCGGGACCTTTCAGAGAAGCCCGAGGTCAGAGAACTGCTGCAGCGTGTCATCACAGAAGCAAACGAGCGACTGGCGGACGTCGAACAGGTCAAGAAGTTCGACATCATCACCAAGGAGCTCGATCATGAAGGTGGGGAGCTCACGGCGACCATGAAGGTCAAGAGGTCTGTCATAACCGAGCAGTTTGCAGACCAGATCGAGGGCCTCTACCGATGACCATGTACGCCACCGACTTCCTCCTGCCATTCGCAGCGTTCGATCCAGCGACGTCCCGGTTCCTTCAGACGATCGTCGAAGGGATCTCCCTGGCGGGTATCTATGTGCTGATTGCGATCGGCTTCGTCATCATTTACAAGTCGACCCAGGTGCTCAGCTTCGCCCAGCCAGCGCTCCTCATCATCGGTGCATATCTGGCCTCGTACGCATCGATCACCCTCGGATACGGGTTCTGGGTCGGTGTCGGGACGGCTGTTCTGCTCTCGGGCTTCGTTGGGTATCTCTCTGAGCGCGCCGTTGTGCGGCCGATGGTGGGCAAGCCCGTGTTCGCGACCGCGATCCTGACAATCGGCCTCGACATAGCGCTGCGTGTTGTTGCCAGCGACCTCATTGGCACCAACGTACGCGCGATCGGTACTCCTGTGACCTCCGGTTTCGGTGCGCCGAAGCTGCCGTGGGGAGATACTCCCATACGTTGGGGCGACCTCAACGGCATAGGCGGTGTCATCATTGAACCACGGGTCGTGGCCATCGTCCTGACAGCGGCGGTCGCGGTCGGCGGCCTGATGATCTTCTTCAACCGGTCAAGGTGGGGCCTCGCCATGCGCGGTTCGTCGTTTGACCAGGAAGTCGCACTTGCCCAGGGCGTGAACGTCGGACGCGTCTTCTCCCTTGCTTGGATCATCGGTGGTGCCCTCGCAGGGATCGCCGGCGTCCTTGCGGCAACGTCCTTCACGGGTCTGGCGCAATCGAGCTACATCATTGCGCTCAAGGCATTGCCGGTCGTTGTCGTCGGTGGACTCGACTCCATCGGCGGAGCGATCCTCGGTGCCCTGATCATCGGGCTTGCGGAGTCGTTCACGTCCACCTATCAGGCCCAGTACCTGCCGTGGCTCGGAGACAACTTCTCCCAGGTGGTTCCGTACCTCGTGATGGTCATCGTTCTCCTCGTACGGCCATACGGCATCTTCGGAACCGAGGAGGTGGAGCGAGTATGAGCAAGATCACCCGCTTCACGAGCTACCGCCATGACAGCGCGATGCTGCCAACGACAACCCAGCGCGTGTGGTTCGGACTACTTCTCGTGGCCGCCGTCCTCCTTCCACTGTTCCTTGCCACCCTCATCGACGGCCGGAGCTGGTTGATCCTCTTCGCCACTGCGTTCGTTGCAGCCATCGGCGCGATCGGTCTCAACCTCATCACCGGTTTTGCAGGGCAGGTATCACTTGGCCATGCCTTCTTCATCGGCGTCGGCGCATACACAGCAACCGCCCTTGGGAGTCCGGCGGTTCGGGCGGCTGACGGCAGCCTTGAGCTGATCGGGTTCGACCTGGGCATGCTCATCTGGATCCCTGCCGCGGGTCTGGTGGCGATGCTCGCTGGCGTCATCATTGCCCCGCTCGCATTCCGTCTCGAAGGCCTCTACCTCGCATTGGTGACCCTCGGCCTCGTGTTCGTGGGCGAGCACGTGTTCAGGAACTGGGACCAACTGACCGGCGGAATGGGCCTTGGCCGTGACGCCGCCCAACTGCGAATCCTGAACTACCGATTCGACGTCGACTCGGAGATGCTCGGAGTCGCGATCACCCGGGAGCAACAGATCTACTGGCTGATGCTGGTGATCCTCATAGTGATGGCGTTCCTCGCGAAGAACCTTGTCCGCTCGAAGGACGGCCGTGCTTTTGCCGCGATCCGGGACCGAGGCGTTGCAGCCGAGCTCATGGGTGTCGACCAGACTCGGTACAAGACACTCGCATTTGCGATCTCGTCGTTCTACGCAGGGATCACCGGTGCCCTCCTGTACACGGTGACGGGCTTCATCGAACCGTCGAGTTTCAACCTGCTGCTCTCGATCGCGTACATAGCGATGGTTGTGATCGGCGGGCTGGCTTCGATCGTCGGATCGATCATGGGGGCGATATTCATCACGCTGCTTCCCAAGCTGATCGAGCTGACCCGCCTTGACGACATTCTCGGTTTCTTCATTGCATGGATACCGGGCATTGAAGGCGGGGGAGGGGAACCACCCCTGAGCTCGTCCCAACTCGAGCGCATCCTCTTCGGAGTTCTGATCATCGCTTTCCTGATTCTTGAGCCCATGGGCCTGTATGGCGTGTGGATCCGTATCCGCAACTACTGGAAGGCCTTCCCATTCTCGTACTGACAGAAAGGGCACTCGTGACGGCGCGTACGCGTCGCGGTGTCACCATGACAAAGGAGACAACATAGTGAGCAAGAAATGGGTCCGGATCGGGATGCTTCTTGCAGTTCTGGCTCTTGTAGCCGCAGCTTGCAGCAACACCGAGTCCGTCGACACAACGACGACCGCACCGGAGGCGGCGACAACGACTGCCGCTTCGGCCGAGACAACGACCACAGTAGGCGACATGGGCGGGGATGAAGTCCTCTTCGATGTTGGCGTCACTGCGGAGCCATGTCCTGACGGCAACCCGGACCACGGGTGCATCTACCTGGGAGTCCTGACCGACGAGTCCGGTCCTTTCCAGGCTGCATCACCTGCACTCACGGGCGCACAACGGGCCTTCTGGGCAGCAGCGAACGCAGCCGGCGGTATCGGCGGAGCATTCGATGTTGCACTGCCGGATGACCTGGCAAAGGACACGGAGTACAAGCCTGAGGTCTTCGTACAGAAGTACAACGACATCGCAGGCGAGATCGCCGCAGTGGCACAGGCCCTCGGTACATCGCAGTCCCTTGCTGCACTCGACGACATGAACCGTGACGACACCGTTGCAGTTCCGATGACGTGGTGGTCCGGTTGGGCCTTCGAGGAGTCGGACCACGGTCTGGTCCTCGAGTTCGGTACGAACTACTGCTTCGAGGCAATGAACGCTGTCGACTGGTCGATGGATGCACTACCTGCCGCCGGTCGTGATGCACCGGCAAAGATCGGCATCCTTGCAATCCCGAACGACTACGGCCTGGATTATTCAGCCGGCGTCAAGATCGCTGCTGAAGCGAACGGCATCGAAGTTGCCTGGGAGGCTCCGGTCATTCCGGTGTCTGCCGGCGGTGACCCGACCCAGGCCGAAGCAATCGGTCAGTTGCTCGCGAACCCGGTTGACGTTGTCTATCTCGTCACCGGTCCGTCTGAGACCGCGGCGATCGTCGGTGGCGCAGCATCCAAGGGTGCTACGAACCTGTTCATCGGTGCCGGCCCGAGCTGGAATGTTGGACTCCTCAGCTCACCTGCCGCACCGGCATTTGAGGCAGGCATCTACTTTCAGTCGATGTATCTCGGTCCGTGGGGCTACGACTCCCCGGGACACGCCAAGATGGAAGCCACCCTCGCCGCCGCAGGCGTTGAGGAGCCGAACGACTTCTTCGTCTTCGGTTGGGCGTCCCAGTACGCCCTCAAGGCTGCCCTTGACCAGGCATACTCGAACGGTGACTTGACCAAGGCAGGCATCGCTGCAGCAGCCAGGGCACTTGAGAACGTCGACTATGAAGGCATGATGCCAGGGCGGAGCTTCGCCGGAGATCCGAACACGGAATTCCCACGCACATCCATCATGGGCGGCGTCGATGTGACTACTCCGACGGGTATCGCGGTCGTGCAGGACTTCTTTGTGGGTCCAACGGCTGAAGCACACGACTTCACACAGGCGTGCGCAGGCTGAACGACAATCGATAGCTAGCAGAAGAGAGGAGGGCGGTCTCGACCGCCCTCCTCTCGCGTTTGCTGCCCATCGTGTCACGGCGGGCGAGCTGCGTCAGTTCCGGTTGGAAGGAGCTTCACTTCCTTGTAGGGCGTCTGCACTGTCTACGGTCGTGTGTACGTCAACTCTGAGGTGCAATGGCAGAAAGCACGGATGGCATACAACGCGAGGTCCTCACGTGGGACATCTACGGAACGGCGGTGCGCGAACTGGCGAGCCGGATCGCGCAAGACGGCTACGAGCCTGATGTCATCCTTGGGATTGCCAGGGGAGGCCTGATCCCAGCCGGCTCGATGGGATACGCCCTGTCGGTCAAGAACTGCTACATCATGAACATTGAGTACTACACCGACGTCGATGAGCGCCTCGATGTCCCCGTCATCCTGCCTCCCTACCTCGAGATGATCGATCTGAAGCACTCCGACATCCTCGTCGTCGACGATGTAGCCGACACCGGTCACACACTCCAGAAGGTCTACGACTTCGTCTCTGGCAACGTGGGAGAAGTGAGGGCAGCGGTCCTCTACGAGAAGCCGCACTCAGTCATCAACTGCGAGTACGTGTGGCGCCGCACCGATCGATGGATCAACTTCCCCTGGTCATCAGAACCGCCGATCGTGGCTCCGAAACCAAGAGGTAGGTAGAAGGTAGAAG
>CBETWC010000077.1:0-7245 GCA_965539925.1 uncultured bacterium | reverse complement strand
CACTGGCCCAGCGACGGGTGGGGAGAGACTTCTGTTTCTCCGAAGAGTGATACAACGGGATCCGAGCCGGTTATCGCGGCGAACGTGGCCTTCCCAATGAATTTCTGTGCCGAATCTGTCATCACGACGCGTACGGTTGCTCCGCGTTCGATGAGTCTGCGAGCGAGATAAGCGGCCTTGTAGGCTGCGACTCCCCCGGTCACGCCGAGGACGACTCGTCGCCCTTCGGCCATTGTCTACTCCTCTATCGGAGCGACGACAACCTTGTCTTCAACGATCTCTTCGAGAGCGATGGAGAGAGGCTTGCGAGACAACGAGTGGACCTGCGGTGGAACGTAACCGCCGATACCCGCTCCGAGTTCGTTGAAGTATGCGTTGATCTGGCGCGCGCGACGCGATGACAACACAACGAGACCGAAGCGTGAGTTCGTCTTTGCGACCAGGTCTCCGATGGGTGGTTCATGCATCATGGCTGCGGGCTCCTCAGGTCGTACCCTGGATGGGTGGGGGCGTCATTGTACGGACGCGTCAGTATCTGTTGAGCGGAGTATATCGAGCACCTCGGCGATCGCACGCTCCAGATCGTCGTTCTGCACAACATGGTCGTAGACGTTGGGCGCCTCTGCCATCTGTTCCGACGCCACTGCGAGCCGCAACTCGATATCCCTCTGCGGTGTGTCGCCTCGGCCAGTGAGGCGGCTGGCGAGCGTTTCAATGTCAGGAGGTGACACGAAGATGAGGAGTGCCTCCGGATACGATGCCCTGATCTGCTTCGCCCCCTCGTTCTCGATATCGAGGATGACGTTCTTCCCGGATGCAAGTATCGGTTCCACAGAGCCTCGGAGAGTTCCATAGAGGTTGCCCCCGTACTCGGCCCATTCGAGTACCTCCCCACTCAATACCTTGCTCTGGAATGCATCCCGATCAACGAAGTGATAGTCGTCGCCATCGACCTCGTTTCGACGGGGATCACGAGTCGTTGCCGACACGGAGAACACGGAAGGTGTTGCCTCCAGGAGAGCTTCGACGATGCTGGTCTTGCCAACTCCTGAGGGCCCCGAGATGACGATGAGCGTGCCGTTTGAGACGGCAGCGGCCGATGAGATCTTCTTCATGGCTGGGGGTTCAGCAGGGCTACGAGAAATGTTCAAGGAGGGCCTTGCGTTGGTTCGGTCCAAGGCCTCTGATTGTACGGTTGTCCGCGATCCCGATCTCTTCCAGGAGACGCTTTGTCCCCACCTTGCCCATATGAGGCATGGAGACAACAATCGCCTGGATTTTCGTACCGGCAATGAGGTCGTCCTCTGCTGCCCGCTCGAGAACGTCCGCGAAGCTGAGACTTCCGGTCTTGAGGAGGTGCTTGAGTTCCGCACGCTTCCGGCGAGCTTCTCCAGCACGCGCAAGCGCGGAAGCTCGTTGTTCCTCTGTCATTTCTGGCAGCACATGGCCTCCTTCGGCGTGCATCGTATCAACCTATGGCCGGACTACCGGCGATACCAGCGAGAATCTCGGCTGCGGCCATTGCAGGGTCAGGCGCCTGGGTGATCGGTCGACCGATCACAAGCATCGTGGCCCCGCGGTCCATCGCCTCCTTGGGGGTTGCGACCCGAGCTTGATCGTCGCCAAGGCTCACCAGTCGGATGCCGGGAGTCACACGCTTGAGGCCCGGGGCCGCTTGGGCGACGACATTGAGTTCCTGTGGCGAGCACACGAGGCCCTCGCATCCTGCCGCAGCAGCGACCTTCGCCATCTTCCCCACGAGCTGGCCGGGAGATCGCTGGATCCCAACGCGTTCGAGATCCGACTTGTCCAGTGACGTGAGAACCGAGACGCCGAGGATCCCTGCATCGGCACCCGAGGCTCCGGCTTCGAGTCCCTCGACTGCTGCCTGGAGCATGTCGATACCGCCGCTGACATGCGCTGTGACCCATCTCGCTCCGTGTTTGCCGAGGCGCTCGGCTGCGGCTCTCACCTGACTCGGGATGTCATGCAGCTTGGCATCTGCGAACACCGGCTTTCCCAGACGTACGAGTGCATCGATCGTTGCTGGTCCCGGTCCATGGAGCAGCCCGAGCCCGATCTTGAATGCGCCCACGTGCGGAGCAACCTCCTGGGCCATTCCGACGGCCAATTCGGCTGTAGGCATGTCGAGGGCAACGATGATCGGGTTGTCGGTCACCATGGTTCGTACGCTCCGATCAATTGGGAAACGGCGGACACATCGTGCCTTGCCATGTAACGCTTCAGATCCTTCGTGATCTTCCTCGCAACACGAGGAGTCTTGAAGTGTGCAGAGCCGATGGCCACGGCGGATGCACCTGCGAGGAGGAATTCGACGATGTGATCGGCCTTGGAGGCACCCCCGCACCCGACGATCGGCAGTCCGGGGACGTCCCGTGCGATCTGAAGGACGCTTCGGATCGCGATCGGCCGTATCGGTGCTCCCGAGTAGCCGCCGATCAACCCACTGAGGGCAGGTCTGCGTGTATCCGGGTCGATACGGGCGCCCATCACCGTGTTCGACACCACAACCCAATTGGCACCCGCTTCTGCGACCGCTTCTGCGACCGCGCTGATGGGTTGTGCATCCGATGAGAGCTTTGCTCCGAGGGGGAGATCGGTGACAGAACGTACGGATCGCACCACCTCGGCGGACATCGCCGGATCAAGGGCGAACGGGGTTCCGTCGAGGTTTGGACACGAGAGATTGATCTCGATCGCCGCGACGCCGCATCCATCCATCGTGGAGGCGACAGTTGCAAAGCCTTCGATGTCATGTGCGACGACACTCCCCCATACGTCCGATGGGACGTCTCCGATGTCCGGTCCGAACTCCTGCAGCCAAGCGTCGATGCCGGGGTTCTGTATGCCGATGCTGTTGAGCATCCCGACTTCTCCTGGGGCAATCCGCGGCGCCGTGCGGCCGGGCCATGCCTCAGGTGCGACCGACTTCGCTGTCGCCGCACCGTAGAGGGCGAAGTCGATAACCCTTTGGAAGTCCACGACTGAGCCGACCGTCCCCGAAGCGGCGATGAGGGGCGTTGACAGGTTGTAGGAACCGAGCGTTGTCGAGAGATCCATCACAGTCCCGCCGATGCATGAAGGTCTTGGATACTGATCACTCCTATGTCCTTGTCTCTTGCAGCGGCGATACTCCTGACAACAGCGAGGCCGCCTTCTGCTGTCGTGACACATGGGATGCCGTGGCGTGTCGCTGCGAGTCTGATGATTCTGCCATCACCGCGCGCTTTGCCACCGGCTGGTGTGTTGACCACCAGATTGATTCGACCGTTCTCGATCAACCGCACCGGGTCATACGATCCCTCTCCGAGCTTGTCCACGTGTGTCGCCCGTATACCGTTTCGCGCGAGATGCCCTGCTGTTCCGTGCGTTGCGAACAACCGGAATCCGAGTTCAGTGAGCAACCGGGCACAGACGACTCCCGAGGTCTTGTCCCTGTCTGCGAGCGAGATGAATGCAGCGCCCTCGGTCGGTACGGAGTGTCCGGCTCCCTTGAGTGCCTTGGAGTAGGCGACTGCCGCCGTCGGGCCCACACCCATGACCTCTCCCGTTGCTCGCATCTCAGGGCCGAGGAGTGTGTCTTCGTTCGGGAAGCGTTTCCATGGCAGAACCGCCTCTTTCACGGCGGTGTAAGGCAACTCGATGGCCTTATCCGGCACGATTCCCGACTCCCTGAGATCAGAGAGCATCTCCCCCATCATCACTCTCGTCGCGATCTTCGCGAGTGGCACTCCCGTCGCCTTTGAGATGAATGGGATGGTTCTCGAGGCACGGGGATTGGCCTCCAGTACGTACACATCGTCGCCTCGAACGGCGAACTGGATATTGATCAATCCGACAACCTTCAGGCCCCTCGCCAGCTTCAACGCATCCTCGATCACATGTTGCATCACCTCTGCCGACAGTGTCGGTGGAGGTACGACACACGCGGAATCACCGGAATGGACCCCGGCCTCTTCCACGTGTTCCATGATCCCGCCGATGTAGATGTCCTCACCGTCGAACACCGCGTCCACGTCGACCTCGATGGCCGACTCGAGGAAACGGTCGATCAGGAGCGGGGAGTCCGAGAGGTCTACTTCCCCGCCGGGTGTTGCGCCGTACAGGTCGGCCAGATAGGAGCTGAGATCTTCGACGCTGTAGATGATCCGCATTGCCCGCCCGCCCAGAACGTAGGAGGGCCGCACCATTGCAGGAAATCCGATGTCGTCGACCACAGCCAACGCCTCGGCAACGCTCATCGCCGTTCCGTGAGCTGGCTGACGAATTCCGGCCTCAGAGCACAGGGCAGAGAACCGTTCCCTGTCCTCCGCCATATCTATGGCATCCGGGGTTGTGCCCGCAATGTGGACGCCCGCAGCCTCCAGTTCGTGTGCCAAGCCGAGTGGCGTCTGACCTCCGAGCTGCACGATGACAGCTTGCGGCTTCTCAGCGTCGACGATCGCAAGGACGTCTTCGGTCGTCAATGGTTCGAAGTAGAGCCTTGTCGAGGTGTCGTAGTCCGTCGACACCGTCTCGGGATTGCAGTTGACCATCACAGTTTCATAGCCGGCGTCTTCGAGAGCGAACGCGGCATGGACGCAGCAGTAGTCGAACTCGATCCCCTGCCCGATCCTGTTCGGTCCCGAACCGAGGACCATGACAGTCCTGTCCCCTGGAGCGGGCGCTTCTGTCTCGTCTTCGAATGTGGAGTAGAAATACGGAGTCTGCGCCTCGAACTCAGCCGCACATGTGTCAACGGTCTTGTACGTGACTTCGATGCCGTATCGTCGTCGGAGTCCGCGAACGTCTGACACAGGCATACGCCACAAGTAGCCGAGCTGTTCGTCGGAGAAGCCCAAGCGCTTGGCATCCCTGAGGCGCGCAGCAGAGCGATCATCATCGGTCTCAAGCTGGCTCCTGAAGGCAACGATCTGTGACATCTGGTCCAGGAACCAGGGATCGATCGCCGTTGCCGACGCGATGTCAGATACGGCGAATCCGCGCCTCATCGCCTCAGCGACCTGATACAGCCGCTCGGGGCTCGGCACAGGCATCCGTTCTTCGAGTTCTGCGTCAGACATGGCTCTCACGCCTTCCTCAGCCCTGTCACCGTTCAAGCCGTGGCGGCCGGTCTCGAGGCTCCTGAGAGCCTTCTGGAGAGCTTCGGGGAACGTGCGTCCGATGGCCATGGCCTCGCCGACGGACTGCATCGATGTACCAAGCACTGGCTCGACCGATGGGAATTTCGAGAAGTCGAACCGTGGGACCTTCACAACGACGTAGTCGAGGGCCGGCTCGAAAGAAGCGGGCGTTGCACCTGTGATGTCGTTGGCTATCTCATCGAGGGTGAACCCAACGGCAAGCATCGCAGCCATCTTCGCGATGGGAAATCCCGTGGCCTTCGACGCCAACGCCGAGGATCGCGAAACCCTGGGGTTCATCTCGATGATGATCCGACGACCGGTGGCGGGATCGACGGCGAATTGCACGTTCGAGCCGCCCGTCTCGACACCAATGACCCGCAGACAAGCGATCGCTTCGTCGCGCATGGCCTGGTACTCCCTGTCCGAGAGCGTCATCGCTGGAGCGACCGTGATCGAATCACCGGTATGGACTCCCATCGGATCAAGGTTCTCGATCGAGCAGACGATGACGGCATTGTCCGCGCCATCTCGCATCACCTCGAGTTCGTACTCCTTCCATCCATAGATGGACTCCTCGATGAGAACTTCCCTTACAGGCGAAGCGTCCATGCCCGTGCGGACGATCCTCTCGAACTCTGCCTCGTCATATGCCAACCCGGTGCCGCCTCCGCCGAGGATGTAGCTGGGACGCACCATCACCGGATACCCGAGATCGTCGACAGCGGACCGGGCCTCCTCCATCGAAGTGACATAGTGGCCCTCCGCCGTCTCCATTCCTGCAGCATCCATGATTTGCTTGAAGCGCCCTCGGTCCTCGGCGGCCTCGATTGCATCGAGCGACGCTCCGATCAACTCGATACCGAGTTCCTCGAACACGTTGGCTTCAGCGAGTTCCATGGTCACGTTGAGCGCTGTCTGGCCACCAAGGGTCGGCAGCACTGCGTCCGGCATCTCCTTGCGCAGGATCTCCTCGACGACATCAGCTGTGATTGGTTCGATGTACGTGGCGTCGGCGAACTCGGGATCCGTCATGATCGTCGCGGGGTTCGAGTTGACGAGCACGACCCGATAGCGGTGTTCACGCAGCACTTTCACAGCCTGTGTGCCGCTGTAGTCGAACTCGCATGCCTGTCCGATGATGATCGGACCGGATCCAATCACGAGAATCGACCGGATGTCAGTGCGCTTCGGCATCGCAACCCTTCACGACGTCGATGAACCGGTCGAAGAGGATCGATGCATCGTTGGGACCTGGGGCCGCTTCGGGGTGGTACTGGACGGAGAAGGCGGTGATGTCGTGGCAAGCGATGCCCTCGTTCGTGCCATCGTTGAGGTTCTGGTGCGTTGCCGAAACGTCACCGAACGATGTTGGCACATGGGAAGGCAGAAGTTCAGGCGTGGGCAGTCCCTCTGCCTTGGGGCGATCCTGGCCCGTGATCGACCAGAGATCCACCGCAAATCCATGGTTCTGGGAGGTGATCTCCACGGATCCATCAACCAGGCGCTTGACAGGGTGGTTTCCGCCGTGGTGACCGAACGGCAACTTGAAAGTCGTGGCGCCGAGGGCAAGCCCGAGGAGTTGGTGGCCGAGGCAGATGCCGAAGACCGGGGTTCTCCCGAGAAGTTCCCTGATCTCCCCGATGGGCCCAACGAGGGGTTCCGGATCGCCAGGGCCATTGGAGAGGAACACGGCATCGGGATCCATGGCCAGAACCTCACTGGCGCGCGTGGATGCAGGTACAACGGTGACATCAACACCCCTCGACTTCATGGCGCGGAGGATGTCGACCTTGATACCGAAGTCATAGGCGACGACGTGGCCGGTGCGTGGTCCGTCGGATTCCATGAAGTACTTGCTCTCGGTGGACACCGTGCTGGCCAGGTCCTGTCCAGCCATCATCGGCGCAGATGCCGCCAGCGACGCGAGTTCGGCTTCGCCGACGTCAACGCCTACCGCAACGGGCATGGCACCGTTCTCTCTGATGTGGCGCGTGAGACGTCGCGTATCGATGTCCGACAGAGCAACGACCTCGTGCTGCACCAGGTAGTCATGGAACGGTTGATCTGAGCGCCACGATGAAGCCATCGGGCTCATGGA
>CBETWC010000076.1:0-7285 GCA_965539925.1 uncultured bacterium | reverse complement strand
CGTGTTCGTCGCGTCACTGCTGAGCTTCCAAGGCGGTATCACCGTCCCCGGCTACACGTCAGCCAAGAGCGCCATTGCGGGCCTGACGAAAGCACTCGCCAATGAATGGGCGGGGCAAGGTGTGAACGTCAACGCCATCGCTCCCGGCTACATGGCCACCGACAACACCCAAGCACTTCAAGACGACCCCATCCGCTCGAAGTCCATACTCGAACGCACCCCTGCAGGCCGATGGGGCACACCTGCCGACATGGCAGGGGCCGCCGTCTTCCTGTCCTCACAGGCGTCCGACTACGTTCACGGCACGACGATCACCGTGGACGGGGGCTGGATGGGTCGATAGAAGGACAGAGATGTCCTCCGTCATTGATGTCCTACTTCTCGGTGCCCGCGTGACGGTATCTCCGCCGAGGATGCTCTCCACCCACATCAGGTGACAACCGCCGCCGTCTACACACGATTCGTTCACCGATCGGAGCTGTCAAGTTTCGGTACCCGTGAACGAAACGCGTCCTGGGCGTGTCCCGAGAGGGATGGTCGTCCTCCGCCCGCACAGGCGCAATCCCTTGTAGCACAAGGGGTTTCTCGGCTCCGGGGGTGGGACCTGAACTTTCTATCTCGACCCACGAGCCGTCGGGTGGGACCGAAACGGAGACCGAGCCCCAGCCCCGAGGTAGGAAACAACGCAAGCGAAGCGAGCGACTCGGGTTCGACAAACGGATCAACAGTCCGTGTAACCGCGATGCTCTAACCGGGGGTTATGCGCAGCAACGCATACACACCAAGGGTTGCGAGTGTTCACCAGTTTGCAGTACGTTCCAACAGTCTTCACTGAAACGCGTCCTGAGCGCGTCCTGGAAGCCCGTCGTCTCAATGCGATCTTCATCGATGCCACCATCGTTCGCATGATCCTCGTCCCAACATCGATGAAGCTCAGGGGGGACACCAACTGGTGGCTGCCACGTTGGCTCGATCGGATGCTCCCCACCATCGACATCGAGAGAGAGGTGGGACTCCCCGCCCCCCAGATGGAGGATGGGGCCCACCGCGACGAAGACCGCGTGATCGTCTCCGTGTAGCCCCCCGAGCCGCATTGCGTTATGGCGACGGGACCCGTCCTGTCGCCATACGGATGACCGGGGTCGCGGACTCGATGTCACGTTGGGCGGCGAGTGGATCGGTTCAGGTCAGACCGCTGATGTCACGTTCCAGCATCAGGGTCTGAGAGCCGAGACGGCCGCGTCGCCTTCCCGTCCTCCGCGCCCGGTGGTCGATGGAACCTTCCTCCAAGGCACGATGAAGGCCAAGAGGAACACGACGTTGAGCAGGGAGTTCACCGGCGCACCAGCTGCGAACGAAGCGAGGCTGTCAGTGACAAACCAGACCCAGACGCCGGCCAGTACCACTGTCCGCACGAGCTGGGGATCTCGTGGGTAGGCCTTTGCGATCAGGAGGAACAGCGTGGTGCCGTAGCCGAGCATCACTCCCCCAAGAACTGCTGAAAAGAGCCGAGACTCCGGGGAGAAGCTATGACCGCCGTCGAACGGCCACAAGACGAGGTCAATGAGATAGACCGTGGGTGCCGAGGTCGCCGGAATTGATGCAAGGGCGATCGCGGCTCCGATCACGATGAAGAGCCAGGCACCAAGGTTCTTCCACGGCCCTGCTTTGACGTTTTCCATTCCCAACTCCTTGTCGATTGAGCCCAGTGTCACGGATCGTTGGCCGATCAGCAATTACCTGGCAGGTAAGTGTCCGACGCACGGCGCTCACCTATCATCGCCTCGACAAGGGAGACGCCCATGGAAACGACGTTCGGTCCTGCCCTCAGTCAGGGAGTGGCGTAATCGCAGGAGGGTCAGCCAGCTGGGCCTTGGCTCCCTGGCGGGCGTCTCGGCGAGACACATCTCCTTTCTCGAGACCGGGAGATCGAAACCGAGCAGGGAGATGGTGCAGCACCTGAGTGAGTATCTCGAGGTCCCGCTGTCTGAACGCAACGCCCTCCTCCATGCAGCGGGCTTCGCTGCGGCATACCGCAGCAGAGATCTCAGCGACGACGAGATGGCGCAGGTCCGAGCCGCTATCGATTGGACTCTGGAACGACACGATCCATTCCCCGCGCTCGCATTCGACAGGCACTGGACCGTCGTTCGAGCCAACCGTTCCGCCGAGATCATGATCGGAGCGATCGGATTGAGTGAGGGCGGGAGCATGCTCAGCGCCATCGTTGATACGGAGCGCATGGAGGCAGCGATCGCGAACTGGGACGAGGTCGCCCAGCACCTGATAGTGAGGCTCCGCACAGAGAGCACGTTCGTTGGTGGGGATCCTCTCCTCGAATCGACCGCCGATCGGATGGTCGAGGAACAGCGGACACGCTGGCCGGCACGGTCTGGCTCTCTCCAGGCCGTGGTTCCGATTCAATTCAAGGCCCAGAACATGGTCCTGTCGCTGTTCAGCACGATCGCCCAGTTCGGTACCGCGGAGGACATCGCCCTGGCTGATCTCCGCATCGAACTGCACTTCCCCGCCGACGAAGAGACACGACAGGTCCTCATGGGCTTGAACCACGCGTAGTCGCGACGAACACACGGCGCGGCGTCCTTTGTGGCTGGCACGTGGCAGTTTCACCACGCTCGTTCGTAGGCTGGAGAACCTGTGTCGATTCCGAGGCGACTGTCGTTGGGACAAGAGCAGAACACCGCCCGGATCAACTGCTCTCGTCGCGATCCGTCCATCTGTTCCTGATGGACCACCGTGCCGAATTGTCAGCCGCGGCCACGACAGTCCAGACAGCGTGTCTCAAGCATCTTCATTGTGTCCTGGAACTCCTCGCCGAGTAGATCCCCGATCCGATTCATCATCGTGGTCGGAGCAATGGCATTTCCGCAGATCTCGCAACTCGCAACCGTTCCCTCGTTGAGCGTCAAGCGACCGGCAGCCAGACGGCGCGTATCAATGAGTCCTCGTACTGATATTGCACCGCGCTCGATTTCTGGGCACTCGCCAATGCATTGACGGCAGTTGACGCATGCCTTGGCGTCGAACGAGATGGAGATGATTTCGTCCTCATACGATTCACGCAGGGCATTCGTGGGACAAATCTTTGCGCATTGCCCACAGAGTGTGCACGTGGTGTCATCGATAGAAACGATGCCGAGCTGAGCCATCTCGCTCTCGACGATGAAGTTGGTTCCAGTCGACGCGACAAGCGCCAACACGATATCCGCCGCGTTTCGCTGGTCGAACATGTTCGTCCCGGCAAGCTCAATTTCGTCATTGGGCGGCTCTCCTGCGACCATTGCCGCCTCGAATCCGGTCTGCGTTAGGACCGCCCGGGCGATGTCGTTGGCTTCGGTCACGATTGAGTCTCCGTCGATTGGACAACCGCTGTCTCCACATGGCACGGCTTTCACACAGCTCGCTCCGAGCAGACGGCATGCCAGCAGCCAAGAAGCGGGGATCATTGAGGTGCACGGCACGCCGATATCAGCCCATCCGGATTCTGCGTCAACCGATCCGCGAGAACACACGAACCTGATGCCGATGGGCTTCTCGCCGGCATTGATCGCTGCTCGCACATGGGCGTCGATCATTGCGGGCGTGGCCGCGGGATTCTCAATCGCGCCCGTGGGACAGCTCGTAACGCAACGTCCACATGGGACACAGGCGTCCTTGTCGTAGACGATCCTTCCAGCGCTCCACTGGTATGCGCGCTGTGGACACACGTCGACACAAGCGCGACAGCCATCACCCGCTGCACATGTGGAGTCATCGACGCGAGGAACGGCGACATAGGTAGGCGTCGGCGGACGTAGGAAGCCGCGACGAGTGATCGCGCCGGCGAACACGGGTTTGGCGTGCTCAGGCGCGCTTGTCGCGAAGGCGTTGGCTCGTTGCTTCAGCCCCTCGACCTGAAACGAGAGGGTGCTTGGATCATCGTCCCTGCTGACGTCCAGTACCTGTGCCCCGAGAGGGTCGATACCAATGCTGCGCAGGGCTTTCTGGAGAGCCGATAGGTCAAATGATTCACTGTGGAGAACAACGACAGCACTGTCAGATTGCGTGCCACGATCGCGGAGGAGACCCGGATCGCGGCATAGGCCTTCGACTACGACGGCGTCTGGCGTTGTGATCGATAACTCAGGTGAATCACCGCACACGAAAACTGTTGTACTCATAGCTCCGAACTCCCGGCGACGATGGCGGCAAGATAGTCATCCTCGTGAATCACGAACGCATGGACCAGCTCGGAAGCACGCTCGTAGAATGGAGCGGGGTTCGCGGCGAGAACGCGACTCGCGAACATCGGAATCCACACGGCAAGGTGATTCCGCACGAAACTTGATTCGGCTTCGAAAGTGTCCTTTGCCAAAGTCTCGTGACCCGACTCCCAGGCATCAGCTTCGACGCCGCACAAGTACGACATCACCTCCAACTCTGTCGAGATGTGATCCGGAGCCTCGGCGCTTCCCACTGAAGTGAGGCCCATTGACCGATACTCGGTCTGCAGCGAGGCAATGAAGGAGGCCACCGCACCATCCCGATTCGGGGCGCGGTAATTGGACTCAGTCGGAATCGCCGGTGTTCCCCTGAAGCCAACGCCGAACAGCCTGACGTACTCAATGCCGAGATCCTCAGGCGAGACATCCGATTCCAGAACGACTACGAAGTTGCGCCAGGCGATGAAGTAGGGAAACTTGCCGAGGTCATACGCTTCGAGTATCCCGAACGCCGAAGAAAGCAAATCAAGTCGCCCGCGTTCCGGAGGGAGCAGGGCCGCACCGATGAATCGGTAGAGGCCCTGCCTTGCTCTTGCTTCGTCAGCCCACTCGGTCATCGTCCCTCGAAGGCAGCAGCTCGTAGAAGACTGGCGCCGACAGAATCACAACGATGCCGAGGATGAACAGCGTCGGTGCGCCAGCGAAGACCGGATTGCTATCGACGACCGACGACGCCCCCCACGGGGCTGAGTTCAAGTATCCAACGACCATCAGGATTAGTCCGACCAAGACAAGGAGAAGAGTCACAATCCTACGCATCGGCAAGCACCTCCTGCTTGGTCCGTCTCTTCAGCGGGATGATTGGGAACACCTTCATGAATATCCCAAAGACAAGGGATCCGAAGGCAAACAACCCTGCAACCACAGCGAATTCGACCCACGTAGGAAAGTAGTAGCCGGGTTCGTAGGGCAGCATCATTCCATGGGTCTGGGATGGGATCACGGTCAAGTAACGCTCCGCCACTGCTGATGTCGAGATGGCGACGGCAGCAACTACCAGCGGCGCAACACCCCAGGTACCGCGTGCCGCTTGTACGACGAGTACAACGAGTCCGAAGACCAGCAGCGCCAGCCCCAACCAGAAGATCCAAGCGTATGGGCCCCGAATCAAGGCGTCGGCCAGCCGACGTTCGGCTCCTGGTGTGGCGTAGAGCAGCGTGAAGAGTGCGACGATCTGGAAGTACATAGCTGCAGCTGAAGCCGCGAGGAGCAGCCCTCCCAGCCACTTGAAGATAATCGACCCGATAAGCGATGTGCCGGTGTCCAACACTTTGCGCACGATTGCGGTGAGCACTATCAGATTCGCGAGACCGGAGGCTGCTGCGAGCACGATGAAGTCTGGTCCCTGAAGAGCTCCGAACCAACCTGGCCGGCCGACCTGGATACCGAACACGAGGCCTTCGGTGGAGAGTGCGATGACCACGAGCGGCCCAACCAGGATTGACAGCCAGAAGATCACGCGACGGTGCCTCTCCCACTCGGCGTCCGTGTCGCTATATCCTGATGCCCAGAAGCGATAGAGCCACTGGTGAGGGGGTTCCATCTCGACGAGCAGCATCGCGTCTCTTCTCCCATTGAGGAACAGGAACACCAGGCTCGTCAGAAGCACACCGACCGCGACGAGTGTGAAGGTGCCAAAGAAGGCTGACTGGGGCCGAACGTAGAGGAACATGTTGATGATTCCCCGGATCGGGTTGCCAAGGTCGATCACGACAGCCAGCAGACCAACCGTCAACGAGACTGCGGTGAGCAATGTCGCCAGCCTCGATATGGGCCGCAGCGACATGACGTTGAACACGTTCGCGAAGGCAACCAGCACCAGTCCGGCGAGACTCACCCCGATGAAGTACTCGACCATCACGACATAGAGGCCCCAGGTGGCGCCGCCTTGTGTACCGATGTCACGCATGCCGGTGACGACCATTCCCTGATTCGACTCGTATATGAATGCGACGAGTCCGATGATCAGGATGATCGTGGTAACGGAGAAGAACACGATCCATCCGGCGGTGAACCGGCCAATGCCCTGAGGCAGCGACTTCTTGGCTTTCGTATCGGTCACCATGTCAAACCTTCACTTTCGGTCGTTCAATCTCGGTGACCTCACTGCTCGGCGGAGCACCTCCTACATAGAAGATATTTGGACTGGTGCCAGCTTCTTCGAGGAGCTGCCAGCTTCGCTTCTCCTGCATGTACTGGCTTATAGGACTGCTTGAGTCGTCGATGTCTCCGAACACGAGAGCGTCGGTCGGGCATGTTTCGACGCAGGCAGGATCGAGGCCCTTCTCGACCCTATGTACACAGAACGTGCACTTCTCCATCACACCCTTGGCATGTCCTCCTCCAGCAGTACGTCGCTGCTCATCGCCCCACAGCTTGTCGAGGTCGGGGTTCTTGTACGGAGGTACCAAGCCGCCAGTCACTGGCGCAAGATCCTCATCCTGCCAATCGACGATGGAGTATTGAGCCTTATCGGGCGTCTGCCAATTGAAGTAGTTCACTCCGTAGGGACAAGCCAGCTCGCAGTATCGGCACCCAATGCATCTATCTGGGTCAGTGAGGACGATCCCGTCTTCTCGCTTGAACCGAGCACCTACCGGACATACCTTCACGCAAGGTGCGTTGTCACAGTGCTGACACGGTCTCGGGAGGAAGCTCATCTTCGTACTGGGGAATGCGCCCTGTTCGAAGCGGAAGACGTACATCCAGAAGTTGCCCTCGACCGTGTTGTTCTCCACCTTGCACGCCGTCATGCAGCCTCGGCATCCCTGGCAGCGGTCAAGATCGACGGCCATCGCGTATTTGGTCATTTGGCACCGCCTCCCTTCGTGACCTTCACCTTGACGTGGAATGACTGGTCTGCAGTGTTGGCCATGTACCCCTCGCCGGTGAAGTAGATCTCGTTCGCCGACGGACCTTGCCCCTTGTTCTGGGGATGGGTCCACATTCCGAAATGGTGTGGCATGGCAACGGTGTCAGGCCGAATTGAGTCAAGGTACGTC
>CBETWC010000075.1:0-7377 GCA_965539925.1 uncultured bacterium | reverse complement strand
CCCCGACAAGGGCGGGCCAGCGGTTGTGATCGATGCACCCCCTGACCCAACGGCCATCGGCGAGCTCCTGGCGAGACATGACCTCACGCCCGTTGCTGTCCTCGTTACACACGGCCACATCGATCACGTGGGAGGTATCGACGGGGTTGTTTCTCCAACGGTGAAGGCATATCTGCATCCCGACGACCTTGACATGGCCCGACATCCAAGGGAACAGCTGCGTGCACTGCTCGGTCCCACATTTGACTCCGGTGACGACGAACTTGTATCCGCTGACTTCGTGGAACTCGCGGACGGTCAGACGCTCGACTTCGTCGGGGTATCGCTCGATGTCCTGCACACGCCGGGACACACGCCGGGACACTGCTGTTTCTATTCCGCTTCTGAAGGTGTGCTCTTCTCAGGGGATCAATTGTTCCAAGGTTCGATCGGAAGGACCGATCTACCCGGAGGCTCATACTCGACGCTGATGCGGTCGATGGCAGAACGAGTCATGCCGCTTCCCGAGGACACAGACGTGCTTCCAGGCCACGGCCCAACCACTACGCTTGCCGCCGAGCGAATGCTCAATCCGTTCCTCCAGGAGCTGCTGTGACGAAATACCGTGCGCCCAAGGGCACATACGACGTGCTTCCACCGGACTCCACCTGGTGGCGGAACGCACGTAGCGTCTTCGACAGCCTCGCGGAACGGTTCGGCTACGGAACCATTCTCATCCCGACCTTCGAAGACACCAACGTGTTCGCTCGTGGCGTTGGGCTCGACACTGAAGTCGTTGAGAAGCAGATGTATTCCTTCAAGGACAAGTCGGGTCGTCCGCTCACGTTGCGTCCAGAAGCGACCGCCGGCATCGTTCGGGCACTCATCCAGGCCGGCGGGGTGCAGGGTCGCTTCAAGGGTGCCTTCTGGGGAGAGATGTACCGATACGAACGACCGCAAAAAGGGAGGACGCGACAGTTCGTCCAAGCCGACGTGGAGTACCTCGGTTCCGACTCGCCTGAAGCCGACGTGGAGATCATCGAATTCGGATACCGGTACCTCGAGGCACTTGACGTACCTGATGTCGTCGTTCGTCTCAATTCCATAGGTGACCCTGAGGACAGGGCCCGATATCGCGAAGTTATCCGGTCATATCTCCGAGACCGCTTCGATGAGCTCTCCGAAGATTCAAAGCGTCGTGTCGAAACAAATCCGATGCGTGTGCTGGATTCAAAGGTGGATCTCGAGGTGATTGCGGACGCACCAGTACCCCTCGACTACTTGGGAGACGCGGCGGCAGAGCACTTCGCTCTCGTACAGAAGGGGCTCGACGCGATCGGGATCCCGTATGCGATCGACAACAAGCTGGTCAGGGGTCTGGATTACTACACGCGCACGGTATTCGAGTACGTCCCTACCTCCTACGAAGCTGCCCAGAGTTCAGTCGGGGGAGGAGGCCGCTACGACGGACTCTTCGAACTCCTTGGTGGAAAGCCGACCCCGGCAGTTGGTTTGGCGATGGGAATCGATCGGATCCTCCTAGCCTCAAGGGCCCAAGATGACGTTGCCGCGCTTGACGCCTTCGTCATCGTCACAGACGAGTCGTTGCGCTCACAGGCCAGGAGATTCACGTCCGAGCTTCGTGCGGCAGGCCATCGGGTGGACATGACCGACGAGCAGCGGTCGGTCAAGGCACAGTTCAAGGAAGCGGATCGCCGCAAGGCGAAATCAGCAATCGTTATCGGAGCCGAATGGGCGGATGGCGATGTCACCGGCAAGAACCTCGACTCCGGTGAGCAACAGGTCATATCAGCGAAGGAGATCCAGGGATGGCTACAGGCCCAATGAAGACGATCGGAGCCGGCAAGCTCCGCGCAGAGCATGTTGGCGAATCCGTCACGCTCGCAGGGTGGGTCGGGCGGCGCCGGGACCACGGCGGAGTGCTCTTCGTCGATCTGAGGGATTCCACGGGGATCGTCCAGGTCGTGTTGAACCCTGAAGATGCCCCCGCGTCGGAGGAGACTCTGCACGGTCTCAGGGCCGAGTACTGCGTGCAGATAACCGGCACCGTGAGGCCAAGGCCGGAGGGGGCGACCAACGACGATCTGCCTACTGGAGCGGTCGAGGTTGTTGCTGAGAACCTCAACGTGCTGAGCCCTTCTGCACCGCTTCCCTTCCAACTCGATCAAAGGGCCGACGTCGATGAGACAAGACGGCTGCAGTACCGCTATCTCGATATGCGGCGCACCCGTATGGCAGAGAACCTTCGAGCGCGATCGCGTGCGATCAGCGCAATGCGCCACGTCATGGAACGCGATGGCTTCCTCGAGGTCGAGACCCCCACGCTCATCGCTTCCACACCAGAAGGTGCGAGAGACATGCTCGTCCCGTCCCGGCTGCGTCCGGGCAGCTTCTATGCGTTGCCCCAATCACCGCAACTCTTCAAACAGCTGCTCATGATCGGTGGGGTCGAGCGGTATTACCAGGTAGCCAGGTGTTACCGCGATGAGGACTTCCGCTCTGACCGCCAGATCGAATTCACCCAACTCGACTTCGAAGGTTCGTTCTGGGGACAGGATGATGTGCTCGCGGTACTCGAGGACATCGTTGTCGAAGTCGTGAAGGACCTCCGAGGCGAAGAGATCAAGCTTCCGCTTCCACGCATGACCTACGCAGAAGCCATGGATCGATACGGATCGGACAAGCCTGACCTTCGGTTCAGGATGGAGATCACCGATCTGTCGGGTGTATTCGCCGATACGGAGTTCAAAGCCTTCTCGGGAGCGATCGAATCCGGAGGGACCGTTCGCGGGATCAACGGAGGTCAGTTGGGACTCTCTCGCTCGGGACTCGACGGCCTCGTGACCAAGGCTCAGGAACTCGGAGCGAAGGGTCTCGTGTGGTTGGTCGTCGAGGAGGACGGGTCGCTGCGGTCGCCTGTCGCGAAGTTCCTTTCGGAGACCGAGCTTGAAGCCTTGAAGGCTGCTCTCGGTGCGGAGTCCGGTGACACATTGCTCATCGCGGCCGATGAGGCAGCACAGGTCAGTCAGGTGCTGGGTCAGATCCGTCTCCACATCGGCCAACCTGAGGGTAATGAAGACCTCGTGTTCGCCTTTGTCGTCGACTTCCCAGTGTTTGAGGTGAGTGGCGACGGGAGTCTCTCGCCGGCTCACCACCCGTTCACCGATCCCGGCGATCTGGAGACCCTCGTGAACAACCCGGAGGCGGCTGTTTCCAAGGCATACGACCTTGTGCTCAACGGCACCGAGCTCGGTTCGGGAAGTGTGAGGATCCACGATCCAGAGATCCAGGCCAAGGTGTTCGAGGTCATGAACATCTCAGCAAAGGACGCCGAAAGCCGATTCGGGTGGTTCCTCGAAGCACTCCGGTACGGAACCCCGCCCCACGCTGGGTTCGCCATCGGGATCGACAGGATGGTGAGCATTCTGCGTGACGAGCCGAATATCCGAGAGATCATTCCGTTCCCCAAGACCCAGACCGGCGCGGATCCCCTCACTGGATCGCCCAGCAAGGTCGACGAGGACCAGCTCTTCGATCTCGGCATCGACATTCGACCCGAGGTTCGCGTAGCGTGGGCCGAAGAGGCTGAAGAACCAGCCTCCTGATGGCATCGGACGACCTTTTCGCAGCACACAAGGACGACGCGATCCGCGCTCAGGCACCCCTCCCTGCGCGGATGCGGCCGCGCACGCTCGACGAGGTGGTCGGACAAACGCACCTTCTGAACGACGGTGCCGCGTTCCGTTCAATGGTCGAAACGGGGAAACTGAGTTCTCTGATCTTGTGGGGACCGCCTGGGTCAGGCAAGACCACCCTCGCGAGATTGATCTCGAACGCGACACAGGCGCATTTCGAGCAGCTCTCAGCGACCAGCGCGGGGATCAAGGACGTTCGTGAGGTGCTCGCCCGTGCCGGGCAACGGCTCGGGGAGGGGAGAGGCCGCACGGTGCTGTTCCTCGACGAGATCCACCGTTTCAACAAGGCGCAACAGGATGGCCTGCTGCCAGGAGTCGAAGACGGAATCATCATCCTCGTGGGGGCAACGACGGAGAATCCGTTCTTCGAAGTGAACAGTCCGCTCATCTCAAGAGCGACCGTATTCCGGACCGAGCCTCTCACACCTTCTGAGGTCGCTGAGCTCATCGATCGGGCAGCCGAAGATGCCATGAGAGGCGTCGGCATGTCGATAGACGCAGATGCACGCGATGCGCTTGCTGACCGCGTCGGCGGTGATGCACGGCTCGCGCTGAACTCGTTGGAGATGGCTGCAACGATCGCGCAGGGCCGCCAGCTCTCATCCATCGATGAGGATGCTGTTGCCGAAGCCCTCCAGAGGCGCATCATCCGCTATGACCGGACCGGCGACCGGCATTACGACGTCATCTCGGCATTCATCAAATCCATGCGCGGGTCTGATCCTGACGCAGTCGTCTACTGGCTCCAGACCATGATCGAGGCAGGCGAGGACCCAAAGTTCATCGCCAGAAGGATGATCATCTTCGCCTCAGAGGATGTGGGTCTTGCCGACTCGACTGCCCTTGCGGTGGCGAACGACGCGTTCCGTGCCGTGGAGATCGTCGGTTTGCCCGAGGCGAACTACGTGCTCACACACGCAGCGCTCTATCTCGCCCTCGCACCGAAATCGAACTCCTCCGGAACCGCCATGTTCAAGGGAATCGAAGCAGTCCAGGAAGGACCACACGGAGAGGTTCCCCTGCATCTGCGCTCAGGTGCGACCCAGGGCGAGAAGGACATGGGGATCGGAGTCGGCTACATCTACCCCCACAACGATCCCACCGCGGTGGTCGCCCAGCAGTATCTCCCTGACGGCAGCCAGGAAGCCATCCTCTTCAGCCCCAAGCACGTCGGCGCCGAGAAGGACCTCGCCGACCGCCTCACCAAGATCGACAAGATCCTCGGAAAACGACGCACGACCAACGACTAACGACTGACGACGCCAGCACTTGTCCTCCCTGAAGGGGGGACGACAGATGACTGCACAGGTTCTACCTACAGCGCCGAGCTACGCTCGGCGGCATGTTCACTCGTGCTCGTTGGTTCGCTTTTGGCTCCGCTGCGACGCTCGGTGCGACTGTGTTCGTTGTCAATCGTGCGCGAACGATGAAGGAGCAGCTCACTCCGGAGGGAATCGCTCGCGCATCGGCTTCGCTCGCAGCGGACGCGATCGAGACCGTTGGAGTGCGGCTCCAAAGGTCTGCATTGCGCGATGTATCTGATCCCACGGAGTCCGAGGCGGGCTAACCTCGCCAGCCATGAACACGAACGAGATTCGAAGCACATTCATCGACTTCTTTGCCGAGCGTGGGCACAGCGTCGTGCCTTCGGCTTCGTTGATCCCCATCGATCCGACCCTGCTGCTGACCGTTGCCGGCATGGTTCCTTTCAAGTCTTATCTGACGGGAGAGGAGAAGGCTCCCTACGACAATGCTGTCAGCTCACAGAAGTGTGTCCGCACGGAGGACATCGACATCATCGGCACAACGGCGAGACACGGATCCTTCTTCGAGATGCTCGGGAACTTCTCCTTCGGCGACTACTTCAAGGAACGGGCGATTCCGCTGGCTTACGAACTGCTCACCGAGGCGTACGGCATCGATCCGGACAAGCTCTGGTTCACCGTTCATGAGACCGATGACGAAGCCGCCACGATCTGGCTTGACGTCGTCGGTGTGAATCCTGATCGCCTACAACGACGCGACAGGGACAACTTCTGGCAGATGGGTGTTGCCGGTCCAGCCGGACCGTCCTCAGAGATCTTCTACGACCGAGGGCCCGAGTACGGACCAGATGGTGGTCCCATCGTCGACGAGGAGCGTTTCGTAGAAGTCTGCAACCTCGTCTTCATGCAGTACATCCAGGACAAGCCGTACCACGTCGTCGGTGACCTCCCAATGAAGTCGATCGACACAGGCATGGGTCTCGAGCGGATGGCCATGGTGATCCAAGGAGTCGATTCCCTCTTCTCGACTGATTCCGTGCGAGCAATCATGTCGGTCGGCGAAGAGAGGAGCGGGGTCGAGTACGGCGACGCTGAGCGTTCCGACATGTCCCTTCGGATCCTTGCCGATCACGCCCGGGCGTTTACGCATCTCATCTCCGACGGTGTGGTGCCGACGAACGAGGGCAGGGGCTACATCCTGCGACGCCTTGTCCGCCGCGCTGTACGTCATGCGCACATGATCGGTGCCACCGAGCCAATAACAGCTGATCTGGTTGATGCCACTGTTGAGGAGATGGGTGCTGCCTACCCGGCAATCGTCGAGAAGCAAGACTTCATCAAACAGGTTGTGGGAAGAGAAGAAGCGGGGTTTCTCAAGACACTGGAAGCCGGAGAGCAGCTTCTCGACGTCGCCATCGCCAAGCTCGGGGACGGCACCGAGATCCCCGGGTCGACCGCCTTCAAGCTCCACGACACTTACGGTTTCCCGATTGAGCTGACCGAGGAGATTGCGGCGGAGCGTGATCTCACCGTTGACCGTGCCGGTTTCGATGAGGAGATGGCCCAGCAGAAGCACCGTGCGAGGACTGCCTTCAAGGGAGCGGCAGATGAAGACACGACCGACATGTATCGCCGGATACTCGGAGGGATCGACCCCACCGACTTCACCGGCTACAGCCGGATCGAGGGCGCAGGGCACGTCCTATCACTTCTGCGTGAGGGTGAGGTGGTCGAACGAGTGGAGCAGGAACAGGAGATCGAGGTATTCCTGAGCAGTTCACCCTTCTACGCGGAATCCGGTGGCCAGGTGGGAGACACTGGCACGATTACAACGGAGACCGGTGTTGTGAAGATCTTCGATACACAGCTCGCACTGCCCGGCGTCCATGGACACAGGGGCAAGGTCCTCAGTGGCCACATCCAGGCTGGCCAGGATGCGAAGACCGGCATCGACGGTACGCGCCGTGAACAAATACGCAAGAACCACTCCGGCACGCACATCCTGCACTCCGCCCTTCGGAGCGTTCTCGGTGAGCATGTGCACCAAGAGGGTTCTCTCGTAGCTCCCGATCGACTGCGCTTCGACTTCTCGCATTTCGAGGGCGTTGACAGCGAGACGCTCCATCACATCGAGAAGCAGGTGAACGAGCGGGTCATCGCCAACAGTACAGTCACGACGGTCGAAACGTCCAAGGATGAGGCTGAGCAGATGGGCGCGATCGCGTTCTTTGGCGACAAGTACGGGGACGAAGTGAGAGTTGTCAAGATGGGCGATTTCTCGACGGAGTTCTGCGGTGGTACACATGTGCCGACGACGGGACAGATCGGTCCTCTGGTGTTTGTAAGCGAGGGCTCCGTCGGGTCGAACATCCGACGGGTTGAGGCGCTCACCGGCTCCTCGGCGAACGACCACCTCT
>CBETWC010000074.1:0-7410 GCA_965539925.1 uncultured bacterium | reverse complement strand
CGGGTTCACCACGGCCGAAGAGCCATCAGCGATCATCAAGCAGATCGTTGCCCAACTGTCGTGACAGATCTCGTGACTACAGGGTTCTTGCTCATCGACAAGCCACAGGGCTGGACATCGCACGATGTCGTTGCGAAGGTCCGCAACAAGATCGGTGGAAAAGTTGGGCACGCCGGAACGCTTGATCCGATGGCAACAGGCCTCCTTGTATTGGGTATTGGCGGGGCAACACGGCTGCTGAGATTTGTCCAGGGCGCCGATAAGGAGTATCTGGCAACCGCATTGTTCGGAGTTGCCACGGATTCTCTCGATGCGGACGGAGCCATCCTCACGAGAGAACCGCTGCCGGTGACCTCTGAGCAGGTCGAAGATGCAATGGATCGATTCCGCGGCGACATCATGCAGGTGCCTCCGATGGTTTCAGCGAGGAAGGTTGAGGGGAGGCGCCTCTATGAGCTTGCTCGCGAGGGAAAGGTCGTAGAGCGCGAAGCGAGGCCAGTGAGTATCCACCGATTCGAACTCGTGGATCTCGCTCCATCCGATTATCCGGAGGTCACGTTCCGGACGGTGTGTTCGACTGGTACCTATGTTCGAACACTTGCAGATGACCTGGCGCGAGCAGTTGGCGGTAGGGCACATCTCACCGCGCTCCGCCGTGTTCGTATCGGAGCTCTGGACGTGAATGACGCCGTGACAGTCGAAGACGCGGTAACCGCTGCAGAGGCCGGGGAGATCGAGCGAGTCATGATCAGACCGTCGGACGCGCTGTCGGATCTGCCCGAGATCCGCGTTGACGAAGCAATGGTTGATGCGGTGAGGAACGGACGAGAGTTGCCTGAGATCCTGATTCCGGACGGAATCGATCCGGAGTCCCATATTCGCATCGGCGATCGACACGGCGAACTCGTTGCGGTGTACCGTCGTAACCGAAGCACATTGCGACCCGAGGTGGTGCTCTCGTGAACGTCTATAGGAACGATCCTTCGGATTGGAAGACCGACGGTCGCGCCACTGCCGTGGCCATAGGTGTGTTCGATGGGGTGCATCGTGGCCACGTCGCCGTCCTGGGAGGCCTGCAGGAACGCGCCGGGGGTATGCCGGTCGTAGCCATGACGTTCGCTGTGCACCCTGACGAGGTCGTGACGGGAATGCCTGCACCGCCGGCTCTGGCACCCTTGGAACGCCGAATCGAGATGTTGGGTGACCTCGGGTTGGATGGTGTCGCGGTCATCGAATTCGATGAGCAGGTGCGCCAACTCTCACCAGAAATGTTCATCAAGTCGTACGTTGTCGATGGTCTCAACGCCGCTCTTGTCTCGGTTGGAGAGGACTTCCGCTTCGGCTTCGAGGCGGAAGGGAACGTCGACACGCTTCGGATCGCTGGCTTGGCGCACGGTTTCGAGGTCGTCGCAACACCGATTGTCGATGTCTACGGGACTGAGGTGCGTTCAAGCGCCATCAGAGCGGCGATCGCATCCGGAGGGGTCGCTCTTGCATCGACGATGCTCGGTCGACCATTTGAGATAGAGGGCACGGTCGTGCCGGGTGATGCAAGGGGCAGAACGATCGGTTTCCCCACTGCCAACATCACGATGCCCGATTGCCTGGTACAACCAGCGACAGGTGTCTACGCGGTGCGGTGTGAGGTCGGCGACAAGAAGTACCTGGGCGTGAGCAACGTTGGAACACGCCCCACCTTTGGTGGCGGCGACGAGACGATCGAAGTCCACCTGCTCGACACCGATGAGGACCTGTACGACAAGACGATGCGAGTCCAGTTCATTGATCGGCTCCGGAGCGAACAGGCATTCGAGTCTGTGGATGCCCTGATAGAACAGATCACCCACGACGTGGTGCAGGCAAGGGCAGTGCTCAGTCCATAGGTAGAAGGCAGGAGACACGGATAGGGGAGTTCGCTCTGGTCTGTCGTCCTCCCTTCAGGGGGTGTCGCTTTACCTTCTCCCGACAGCGCAGCGAGGCGACTCGCCAAGAGTGGTTTTCGACGGTCCGAGTTGCCGGATTCGCCCAGAGAACCACTGCTGGATTCTGGAGGCTTCTCGCGATCGTTGTGGCCGTCGGGACCGGAACGACCGTTTGAACGCCGCGTGGGCGATCGGTTAGCCGATGTACGTGAGCGCCGCGGTAAAGCGACACCTCCTTCAGGGAGGACAATCTGATGCGCTCG
This sequence comes from uncultured bacterium, assembly GCA_965539925.1. Classification (GTDB taxonomy): domain Bacteria; phylum Actinomycetota; class Acidimicrobiia; order Spongiisociales; family UBA5794; genus B3-G11. Next base: position 5,225 of record CBETWC010000074.1, on the reverse strand, counting down.
AAACGCTAGAGACCGCCCTGACGGGAGATTTGGCGATGGTGTGGGGGACATTGGGCTGTGTAGGCTATCGAACCAGACCAACGGCTGCTAGGAGATACCGTGCTTCATGGCTATGCGGGGAAGATCCTGCACGTCGACCTCACTTCTGGAGTTCTCAGTGTTGAAGAGCCACCCGAAGAGGTGTACCGCACGTATATGGGCGGCAGCGCCCTGGGTCTCTACTACCTCTTCAAGAACACGCCGGCCGGAGCAGATCCCTATGGGCCGGAGAACACGCTTGTGTTCACACTCGCTGGCATCACCGGGGCACCGGTCGCTGGCCAGAGCCGCGCCACAGTGGTCGCCAAATCACCGATAACGGGCGGCGTTGGCGACAGTCAGGCAGGCGGATTCTGGCCTGCCGAACTCAAGTTCGCCGGATTCGACGGCATTGTGATCAAAGGTGTCTCGCCCAAGCCCGTCTACCTGTGGATCAACAAGGGAGAGGCCGAGCTACGCGACGCCAGCCACCTCTGGGGCAAGACGACCACCGAAGTTGACGAAATGCTGGCCGAGGAACTGGACGACAAGCGCATTCAGGTGACCCAGATCGGCCCATCGGGTGAAAAGATGGTCCGCTACGCCGCCATCATGAACATGGCCACCCGCGCCCACGGTCGGACAGGTATGGGTGCCGTGATGGGGAGCAAGAAACTCAAGGCCATCGCGGTCCGCGGAGGCAAGAAGAAGCTGTCGATGGCCGACCCGGAACGAGTGCGCGAGATCATGAAGCCGTCGGTCGCCAACGTCCGCGACGACGAAGATGTGTGGGGCCTCGCCAAGTACGGAACGATCGACATCCTCGAGAGTCAGAACGCAGGCGGCGGGTTGCCCACTCGGAACTGGCGCAGCGGATGGATGGGCTATGACAAGGCAGCTGCGATCGGAGCAGAGACGCTCTTCAATGATCTCCTGCGTGGTGCAGATGAAGACAACCAGCTGAAGCAGGGTCGAGAAACGTGTTACTCGTGTGCTGTGCGATGCAAGCGTGTCGTCGATGCAGAGTGGCAGGAACGCGCCATCGATCCCAAGTCCGGTGGTCCCGAGTACGAGACGGCATCCGTGTTTGGCTCGTACTGCGACATCGACGACATCCATGCGATCGCGTATGCCAACCAGCTCTGCAACCAGTACGGCGTCGATACGATCGCGGCCGGCGCAACGATGGCCTTCGCCATCGACTGCTTCGAACAGGGTGTGATCACAACCGAGGACACCGGAGGCATCGAGCTTGGTTGGGGCAACGCGGAAGCCATGATCGAGATGCTCGAGAAGACTCTCAATCGAGACGGATTTGGCGATGTGCTGGCTGAGGGTTCTGAGCGGGCGGCCGCTCAGATCGGGAATGGTGCCGAGGATCTGGCCGTGACGGTCAAGGGTACGGAGTTCCCTGCTCACATGCCGCAGGTGAAGCCGTCCTTGGCAGTCATCTACGCGGTCAATCCGTTTGGTGCCGACCACCAGTCAAGCGAGCACGACCCGAGCTTCACGCCGAGTGTCGTCGAATCCTCCCCGGAAAAGTACGGGAAGCGAATGGCCGACATCGGTCTCACCAACCCTCAACCGGAGAATGTTCTCAACGAGGCCAAGGTCGAGTACGCCCTGACAACTCAGTATGCCTACTCGGCACTCGACAGTGCAGACGCTTGCCAGTTCGTCTTCGGACCAGCCTGGCAACTGCTCGGCATGGAGGACCTCGCCGGTGTCATCAGTGCGGTCCATGGCGAGGAGACGACGGTCGAAGATCTGATCACTCTTGGTGCCCGACGTCTCAATATGCTGCGTGCCTTCAATGCCAGAGAGGGCATCACCCGCGAACGCGACACGCTGCCGAAGCGACTGTTCGAGCCCCTCGAAGGCGGCCCGAGCGATGGCAAAGCGGTCGACAGGGAAGAGTTCGAAGCTGCACTCGAGACGTACTACGAGATGGCTGGTTGGGACCCGGTGACGGGCAACCCGACTGCAGAGACCCTGGACAATCTGGAACTCGGCTGGCTGAAGGCCGAGTTGGCTCTGTGACCGTATCGCTCCCTCTGTCGTGACATCGGGGGGCACTGACGACGTTCGCATGCGGGGATTCCGTGAGCGGGCAACTGTCGAAATTGCCAGGGAGGCGGCGCTACGCGACGTCGCTCCTCTTCCCGCTGAGGCAGTCCCGGTGACCGAGTGCGCCGGGAGAGTGCTGGCAAGCGATGTGCACAGCGAAGTCAACGTACCCCCGTTTCGAAGAGCCACGATGGACGGCTTTGCTGTTCGTGCTGAGGACACATATGGAGCATCGGTCTACGACCCTGTGATTCTGGACCTGATCGGGTCGTCCATGCCGGGCAGGGACGAGGGAGACCCGGTCTCTCAAGGTGTCGCAGGCCCGATCATGACAGGAGCACCTGTGCCGAGAGGTGCCGACGCGGTGCTTCGCGCGGAAGACGCTGTGCAGAAGGATGGTCGGGTCGAGGTAACAGCCCCCGTCGCCAAATCGAAGAACATCGGTCAGGTGGGGGAAGATGTCAAGGCGGGGTCCACCGTCTTGTCGGAGGGCCGCCGCCTGCTACCCCATGATGCCGGGCTGCTCGCTTCGATCGGCCATGATCCGGTGCTGGTACACCGGCGACCGATCGTGCGGATCATCGTTTCCGGCAATGAGCTACTCCCTCCCGGTGATCGACCTGACGGTTTCAAGATCGTCGACAGCAACTCTCCAATGCTGCGCGCCCTGGTGATCCGCGATGGAGGGCTTCCGGAGGTCATTCGCCTGCCCGACGACGAACAGGCGATGCGAGAGGCCCTCGCTCAGCCAGGTGCAGATGTCATTGTCACTTCGGGGGCAGCCTCGGTCGGTGTTGAAGACCGGGTTCCGCCCCTTGTCAATGAACTGGGCGATCTGCTGGTGCACGGTGTCACGATGCGACCATCCGCACCAACGGGCATCGGGCGCATCGCGGGCACACCGACAATGCTCCTGCCCGGAAACCCGGTGTCCTGCCTTGCCGCGTACGACTTCTTCGCTGGTCCCGTGATCCGCGTAATGGGCGGGAGACCCGAAACCTGGCCGTACCGGTCGGTCACGCTCCCACTTCGAAAACGGCTCGTTTCACAGATCGGCCGCACTGACTACGCAAGGGTGATCGTGGCCGATGGAACCGTCGAGCCGGTGGCCATATCCGGCGCATCAGTGCTCTCGTCGGTCACCAGGGCATCGGGATTTGTCGTCATCCCCTCCGGCCTCGAAGGATATGGCGAGGGAGCAGAGGTAGAGGTACACCTGTACGGAGCGATCGGCGAAGCGTGAAACAGAAACAATTTCTCGACGTTGTTGATGAGGCCGTTGCGCACGAGAGGTTCGACGCCGCCTGTGCACACATGGAACCCGGCTCCGAAGCTGTCTCGCTGGGCGACGCCTTGGGGCGTGTGCTCTCGTCCGACGTGACTGCCATGGTGGATGTACCCGGCTTCGACCGAAGCAACGTTGACGGATTCGCCGTGAGGGCCGTCGATACCTTCGGAGCCGAGGAGCTGAACCCCATCTCGTTGGCGATCGCCGCAGTGGTACTCGCCGCAGGCCAGTTGCCTCCGAATGGCTTCGAGCTCGCATCCGGCACCGCTGTGCCGATCGCCACAGGAGCGGTGGTGCCGCGTCGAGCGGATGCTGTCGTCATGGTCGAGCACACCGAACCCGATGAGGGCAACGTTCTCGTGAGTCGGGCAGCAATACCCGGTGGCAACATCAGTTTCGCCGGATCCGACATCGGGCGCGGCGAGGTGGTGCTGCGTCGAGGAACCCATCTCTCAGCGCGTGAGACCGGTGTGCTCGCAGCGGTCGGCGTCGCGCAGATCGAGGTGGTGAGCCGTCCCAGAGTCGCTGTCATATCCACAGGGAACGAGATCGTTGCTCCGGGAGATCCAATCGAAGTCGGTGAGGTGTTCGACTCGAACCAGCGAGTCCTCCTCGACTCCGTTGCCGAACTTGGCTGCGAGCCACTGGCGTACGGGATCGTGCCAGACGACGAAGCACGGCTGGAGGCAGTGTTGGAACCGCTCCTGTCCGGAGCGGACGCAGTCGATGTCGTGATCCTCTCCGGAGGTACTTCGAAGGGTGAGGGTGACATCAATGCCCTCGTCACCGAACGCCTCGCCGACAAGCATCCCCGGTCTCCGGGAGTGGTTGTGCACGGGGTGGCGCTCAAGCCCGGAAAACCAGTCTTGTTGTCCGTGGTTGCCGGCGTGCCTGTGATCGTGCTGCCCGGGTTCCCGACGTCCGCGGTCTTCACCTTCCACGAGTTCGTTGCTCCGTTGCTTCATCGCCTCTCTGGCCTGCGGTCCGAAGCTGCGCCAACCGTTGATGCGGTGGCACCAATGCGATTCAACTCAGTGCCGGGACGGACCGAGTACTCGCTGGTGGACCTCGTCGAAGGAGCATCCGGGTTGGCCGCGTACCCCCTCGGTGCGGGATCGGGCAGCGTCACTGCGTTCGGGAGGGCCGATGGTTTCATCCGCATTCCGGCAAGCACTGAGTACGTGGCTGAAGGAGCCTCCCTCACCGTCAGGCTCATCGACTCCGACGTGCGCCCCGCAGATCTCATTGCGATCGGAAGTCACTGCATCGGGTTCGACCACGTGCTCAGCCTGCTCGCCGAAGAGGGATTCCGCATCAAGTCGATCCCTGTCGGTTCTACCGCAGGTCTCGCCGCCATCGCCCGCGGTGAAGGTGACGTTGCCGGTGTGCATCTACTCGACGAGACAAGCGGCACATACAACGAGCCGTTTCTTCCGGAGGACGTCCGACTCATCCGTGGATACGGCCGCCGTCAGGGGATTGCGTTCCGCAGTGACGACCCGATGTTCGACGTCGGCACACTCGCGGAGATGACCGCTGTGCTGCGAATCTCCCAGCGGCGCATGATCAACCGCAATCCCGGAAGCGGGACTCGCATTCTCACGGACGGTCTACTGGAGGGATTCCAGCCAGATGGATACCTCCACCAAGCAAGGACGCATCACGCCGTGGCCGCGGCAATCGAGCAGGGTCGCGCCGACTGGGGAATGACCCTCGAGACGATCGCTGTAGGTGCAGGACTCGGGTTCTTCTTCGTCGCCGACGAGCGGTACGACGTCGCCGTCCGTGCTGATCGCTGGGATCGCCCCGCAGTCGTAGCGTTGCGGCGACTACTCGACGACCCGACGCTCAG
>CBETWC010000073.1:0-7448 GCA_965539925.1 uncultured bacterium | reverse complement strand
CCCCTCCTGAACAGCGACTTCGTCGCTCTTCCGTCCTCCCTGAAGGGAGGACAATTTGACACACACAAACCGCGACGAGACACGCTTGATGAGGGACGACGACTCAAGTGTCGCCTATCGCAGATCCTTTATGTACTGCGGCCGACGGACTCCGTGAAGCGTTTTCGGTCGACGACGAAGCGGGTGTGGGTTCCCCGGGCAGCGAGTTCGCTGCCGTCGCGCAACTCCACCGCGAATGAGATGCGATTGCCATCAACAACTGTGACCGTTGCCCGAGCGGTGACGCTCGCTCCGACGGCTGTGGCGGTGAGGTGATCGATGCTGATGTTCGTTCCGACACTCGTTGCCCCGTCGGGCAGGGAGCCCGCGAGAGCAGCAACCGCTGCCTCCTCACAGAGCGCCACAACACGAGGGGTTCCCAGGACGGCCACATCGCCAGACCCGAGCGCTGTTGCGGTGTCTTGCTGTGTGACCACGAGCGACGCCGACGCCGTGGTTCCTTCAGAGATCATGTGCTCAGACTACGACAGGCCGCCGACGATGCGTTCGGCATTGGTTTCGAGCATTCCGATCAAGGTGTCGGCTCCCGATCCTGGTTCCCCGAGTGAGCCGGTGTAGAGCGAAACCACTTTCACGTCTCTGTCGATCTCGGCAGCGATCGCATCCGCCAGCGCAGTTGGCTCGGTCGTCTCCGTGAAGATGGCCGACGCCCCTGTTTCGTTGATCACCCGCACAAGCTCTGCAAGATCGGCGGAACTCGGCTCAGACATCGTCGATCCTCCGGGAATCACCGTTCCCACAACAGTGAAGCCGTACCGCTCAGCGAAGTAGCCAAAGGAGTCATGGTTGGTGACGATCAGCCTGTTCTCAGGAGGCACCGCATCGAGAAGCTCCTTGATCCTCGCATCGGCTTCATCCAGTTCTCTGGCGTAGGAGTCGGCACGAACGTCCCAGTCAACCGAGGGATCTACCGTCTTCAAGAAGTCTGCGATGATCCGGCCCGTCTCGGCATCGCGATCGGGATCGAACCACACGTGGGGGTCACAATCGCCGGGGCCGATGTCCTCCGCCTTCTCACACGGCAACCGATCGCCGAATGTGACAGGAGAGACGTTCTCAGCGACTTCGATCACATCGATGCCATCGGCCTGTGCCGTATCGAGGACATCAGACAGACCCTCCTCCAAATGAAGGCCGTTCGCCAATACGAGGTCGGCGCCATAAATGGCTGCAACCTGGGATGACGAAGGGCTGTATTGGTGAGGGCTTGCTCCCACTGGGAAGAGGACCTCGACCGATCCTTCATCGCCGACGATGTTGCGTGCGATGTCCCCGAGCATCGTCGTGGTCGCCACGATCTTCACCCCATCGGCTGCCCCCTCATCAGGCGCAGAGGTGCACGACGCAGCGAATAGCGCGAGTGCCGCCATCAGCAGCACAGCAGAACGTGATTTGAGAACGATTCTCATCATCGGATGGTACTTCGCTGGGTGCCAACCGTCACGACCGGGCATCGTCCGAATTCTCGTTCCCGTCGACGACGTGACGCTGGTAGCGTGCACGCTGCACGGGACGCACATCCAAGGGAATCGCATGAGTTCAAACTTGAGCGCACAGCGCTCCAATCACAGTCTGCAAGCAGACAGCTGATGACTGCTAGCGAAACGCCTGATACTCGCCATGCCGCAGCAATCCACGGGGATGTGGTCGGCTACAGCGCGCTGACCGCAGACAACGAGATCGAGACGTACAACACACTCCAGGTACTGAGACGCATCATCGAGCAGGTACTCGAGGCACACGAAGGCATCCTTGCTTCGTTCGTCGGAGACGAGTTCCTTGCTGTGCTTCGGACCGAGGACTCCGCCGTCTCAGCGGCCATCGAGATCCAGCGGAAGATCGCCACCGAGAATGAGAACCTCCCCGACGGAAGGAAGATGCGCTTCCGGCTCGGGATCCACGCCGGTGACATCTCGTCGACGCAAGGCCGCTGGTACGGTGACGCGATCAACATCGCAGCGAGACTGCAGGCACTCGCAGATCCCGGTGGTATCAACATCTCGAGACAAGCGTTGGACGCAGTCGGCGACATGGCGATGCAGATCGAATCACTCGGTCCGACCTGGCTCAAGAACATCCCTGAACCAGTCACGATCTTCCGACTCATCGATGAAGAGGTTGCTGACAGCGGCACCAGGCCGTGGCGACGCCGCATGGCAACTCCGTCGCGCCCATCCTTGGCGGTCAGCCCGTTCGTGAACTACGGGGCACCTGAGGACAGTTACTTCGCCGATGGCTTGATGATGGCACTGGTGATCTCGCTGATGAGGCTCCCCGGAGTTGATGTCGTCAGCGAGATGTCAACGCTTGGGTACCGCGACCAATCGTTCTCTGCGCAACAGCTTGGCCACGAACTCGGCGTGCGATACGTCCTCGAAGGTGCCGTGCAGCGTTCGGGATCCCAGGTCCGCGTTCTCACCCAACTGATCGACGTCTCCGAGGGCAGAACCGCGTGGGCGGATCAGTTCGAGGCATCGTTCGACAATGTATTCGCTGCTCAGGACGACATCGTTGCCTCAATCGCTACCGAACTCGATGTTGAGATCATCGGTGGTGAAGTCGCCAGGATGTACCGAGCCGAGATCTCATCGGAGGCCGTACAGGTCCTGTATCAGGGTCTTCAGCACCTGAGCAACGGAACACCTGCCGAACTGGCGATGGCTGCCCAGTCATTCGAGGAAGTGAGCATCCTTGAGCCCGACGCGCCGACGGGGTACACCGCGGCGGCGCTGGCCTACAACTGGATGGCGATGTTCGGAGCCACAGACGACGTCGATGGGACCTATGCACTCGCCGAGCAACGTGCGAAGGAGGCAATCGAGCGTGATGACGTGTCCGGCATCGGTCAGACCGTTCTTGCCCACATCCGAGTACTCCATCACGATTGGGACGGTGCGCGAGAAGCAGTGCATTCCGCGACTGCGCTGCGGCCCTCATGCGATCTCACGTACGGCGTTGCAGCGAGCGTGATGCGATATCTCGGCGAGTGGGATGACGCCGTCAGCTACGCGGATCGAGCCGCACGGCTCAGCCCGCTCTTTGCGACCTGGTACCGCGGCATCAAGGCGAACGCTGAGTTCCTTGACGGCGACTACGAAGCAGCCGTCGAAGCCGCCGAAGGTGTCGTTGCCGAGAACGAGGAGGACGTGGATGCACTGCTGACGCTGGCCGCTGCCCAGTCAGCACTTGGCCGCTCGCGCCATGCAATGGCGGCCATCGACCACGCCCGCCAGACCCGCCCCGGACTCAATGCTGACTCCCTGAAGAACCTCCCGTACCGCGATGCCTCGGATCTCGACCGTTTCATCGATGAGCTCAAGTCGGCTGGGTTGGAGTAGGGCAGAATCCAGATGTCAGGCGTCAGGCGTCAGGCCTCAGGCAGAAGGGGCGGCTTCGCCGACCCGATGTCAGGCCTCAGGCAACGGGAAGGTTGCATCTTCTGACTTGGCTACCGTTGTTCCATGACTGATTGGAGTCTCTCGCAGCGCGATTCCGTTTGGCTATTCACTATGGCTGACGGGGAGAATCGCATTGGTTCCGCGTTTCTGGACACTTGGTCCGAGGCGCTCGATCGTGTCGAAGGTGCGGACACTCCGCGGGCGCTCGTCGTCACGGGAACCGATAAGTACTGGTCGACAGGGCTTGACCTCGATGAGATCCACGGCTACTCGGATGCGAAGCAGATCAGGTTCATGAATCGATTCGACCGACTGCTCGGCCGAATCCTCACTGCGCCGTTCGTGACCGTTGCGGCGCTCAACGGCCACACCATCGCGGGTGGGGCGCTCCTCGCCCTCGCCCACGACTACCGGATCATGCGTGCGGACCGTGGATACATGAGCCTCCCTTCGGTGGACATCGGCATCCCTTTCACTCCGGGTATGTCGGCCCTCATCTCTGCGAAGATCCCGCAGCCCGCTGCTCACGACCTGGTGGTCAGCTGCCGACAGATCGGAGCGGGCGAGGCATACGAACTCGGCGTGGTGACCAGCGTTGCACGCGAAGACGACGTATTGGATATCGCTCTTGAGCTAGCGGCATCACTCGCTGACAAGGACCCTCTCGCTCTCCAGACGGTGAAGAAGAGGCTCTACGCGGAAGCCACCGCGATGCTCACCGCCACGCGATGATCCACCCAATCGACCGTGCGTCAGGAGTCGTGCTGGCTCGCGGCCCTGCTCGGCTCCGCTTCTTCTCAGAGAGCTGGGGCGACCGTACCTTGATCACTCCGGCGCCGATAGCCGGGACCACTCCCCATCCTCTGCCGATCAAGTGGCTCTCGAAGGACTTGGAACCGTACGGCCTCGCGGTCGAGCACGGCACGTTCACGAGCCCTTCGGACCTGCTCCCAGACCGTTCTCGCCAGGGATCCGTGATCTCTGTCTCCCCTCCAGAAGAGACCAATCGAGTCGTGGTCCTCATGCCGGCGTGGAACGAGCACGACCCGAAGGTCAGGATCGCCTTGGCCGGACATCTCGCGCGCAAGGGGATTCGATCGATCATTCTCGAGAACCCCTACTACGGCTCGCGGCATCCGGACCCGGATCACGACCAGCCCATCCGGACGGTGTCTGACTTCATGGTGATGGGCGCTGCTGCTGTCAACGAGGCGCGTGGAATCCTCTCTTGGTTCCACGATGCGGGTTGGGACATCGGTGTGTCCGGCTACTCCATGGGAGGTAACACGGCCGCCGTCGTCGCCGCAACCATGCCGGTACCTCTCGCCGCCGCACCGCTCGCGGCTTCCCACTCACCCGGACCTGTGTTCCTCGACGGGGTTCTGCGCGAAGGCATCGCGTGGGATGCCTTGGGCGGCCGAGCTCAGGAGGGGAAGCTCAGGTCCACCCTCGGAGCGATCTCGGTACTCAACGTCGAGGCCGCTCCCCATACGCGCCATGCGGTGATCGTCCGAGCGGCGCGCGACGGCTATGTCCCTGCGAGCGCAGTGGAAGCCCTCGCGGGCCACTGGCCGGGCTCTGATCTGCGGGTCGTACGCGGAGGCCACGCAACAGCCATCTGGTACCGCAAGGACCAGCTCACTGACGCGATCGTCGATTCGTTCGACCGCCTCGCCGGACTCTGAGTCGCGTAGCTTCTACGAGTTCTTGATCTGGAATGCGGCGATGATCTCCAACACACCGAAGAACACTGCGTAGATACCCGTAAGGACCGCGAACACGCCGATCGTAATCGCTGGCCAGACGAGGACCACGATGCCAAAGAGAGTCGTCATCAGCCCAAATACGATGCGCACTCCACGATCAGGCATGTTGGTATTCGTGAGGCCTCTGAAGAAATCGACGAGGCCGGCAATCAGCCAGAAGATCGCAACGATGAGTGCGATCACCTTGATCGTGCCTTCAGGGTTCTTCATCACGATGACGCCGAGGACGATGCCGATGATCCCTGCTATTGCGATGAGCCAACGGTCCTGTGCGTGGGAATCAAACACGGCGACGAAGAAGCGAATCACGCCCGTCATGATCATGAAGAAGCCGACGATTGACGTCACAACAGTGATCGTTGCGCCCGGCCAGAAGATCAACAGCCCACCGATGACAACACCGATCAACCCGGAAACGAGGAGTAGCCACCACCCCTTCTTGAGATCTTCATTGTAGTCGTAGACCTCGATTTCGACTTCTGGCACAGTCATCCCTCTCGTAGTTGACGCCAGCCTAATTACACAACCGCCGCGAAAGGTTGTCCTCCCGTCCTCCCTGAAGGGAGGACGACCCAACGGTTGCCTGCCTACCTCGTGGATTGAGGATCAAGGGGAGAGACCGGAGGAGACTGTGACTCTGCTCTTACCCCAAAGTCTCCGGCGAACGCGTAGTGTTGCGCCCCATGTCCACGGATGCCAATGCCGAAACCCGTTCCCGTCTCATCGGGACCATGTTCACGGGCAACGCGTTCTCCTCAACCGCATTCCTCGGTGTAGTCACAGTCTCCTCCCTCATCGCCGAACAGGTCACGGGGTCCGAGAGCCTCTCCGGATTCCCCAACACGCTTGCCACGTTCGGTGCCGCGGCGGGTGCGACAGCACTGTCGGCCCTCAGCTTCAAGATCGGGCGCAGACGTGCATTCACGATCGGTTTCGCGACCGCGATGTTTGGAAGTGTTCTCGCTGCCCTCTCCGTCGGTCTCGCGAGCCTCCCACTCCTCCTCCTCGGCATGGCGGTGGTCGGATTCGGTCGAAGCGTCTCACAGCTTGCCCGCTTCGCTGCCGGGGATCTCAGGGAGGCGGACCACCGAGCCAGCGCGATCAGCCTCATTGTCTGGGCGTCCACGATCGGCGCCGTTGTCGGACCACTCCTCATGGGTCCTTCGAGTACCTTCGCCTCCGCCTTGGGTTTCGACCAGCTCGTTGGACCCATCGGAGTCGGGATCGTGGGATTCGGACTCGCATCCATCGTGAGCTTCATCGGTCTTCGACCTGAACCACTCTCGCTGACGATCGCTCCGAAAGGCGACCATCCCGGAGAGCCATCTCGCTTCCGTGAGATCTTCTCCGGCCCGACGGTGCAGCTGGCAATCGCAGCCCTCGTCACGAGTCAGTTCGTCATGGTGCTCATTATGACGATGACTCCGCTCCACATCCGAAACCATGGCGGATCGCTGGCGATCGTCGGAGTCGTGATGATGGCCCACACACTCGGCATGTTCGCAATCGCTCCGATTACGGGGAAACTCGTGGACCGCCACGGCCCTCGCAGGATCATCATGCTCGGCGTCGCAACACTCGCGGTGTCGGCGGTCATTGCATCAAGCGCTCCAACAGCGAACACTGCCATCCTCGTTGTCGGGCTGTTCCTTCTCGGCATCGGATGGAACTTCGGGTTCGTTGCTGCAAGCTCCGAGCTACAGATCGGTCTTCCTATCGCGGATCGCTTGAAGATCCAAGGCGTGGCAGACTCGATCACGTGGATCAGCGGAGGACTCGGCGCCGCCCTGTCGGGCGTCATCGTTGGCGCCTCGTCCTACGCCGTGCTCGCAATCGTCGGTTTCGTGTTCTCCTTCACGCCAGTCCCGTTCCTGGTCAAGACTCGAAAGACTGACACCAGCCGCTAACTGCTGGTCTAGCCGTTCTGCCCGTTTCGCCCGCCACCGCGACCCGGACCGTGACCGCCTCGCTGCGCCTCAGAAGAGATGATCTCGTCGTACGTTTCGACATCCAACACGCTCGGCTCATAGTCGACACCTGCTGACTCGAGCTGCGAGATGAATGCCCTGAGATGATTCTCTGAGCCGCTCAAGAGTCGTTCGTAAACCGTCGCCACAACTTTGGGGAACGGAGATAAGAGGTAGATGGCCAAGTACTAGATGTCGACCTACTCGATGAGGGCTCCAACCTCGAACGCGGCCTCTGAGGACTCAGATCCCAGTGC